>CANGUX010000037.1 GCA_947457385.1 Holosporales bacterium | reverse complement strand
TGTTCTTCCATGGGCAAAAATTTTGGTGGTAACACCTGCATCAATCTTATTTGTTCTTCTTTATGCAAAATTAAGCAATTTGTTTTCAAAAGATAAATTATATTACTGTGTTTTAATTCCTTTTGTGCTTTTTTTCTTTTTGTTTGGATTTGTTATTTATCCAGCAAGAGCATTTTTCAATGCAACGCCTGAGACGATTCATGCTTGGCAGCAAGCCTTTCCTTCCTTAAAGGACGTCATTCCCATGATCGGGTATTGGACGTTTACCTTGTTTTATGCCATGGCAGAGTTGTGGGGCAATATTGGAGCAGCCATTTTGTTTTGGCAGTTTGCAAACGAGATTACGCCGACTTCTGAAGCCAAACGTTTTTATCCTATTTTCGGATTTTGGTCCAATTTGGGTTTGGTTTCTGCAGGGTTATTGTTGCGATATGCTGAGCCCTTGCTAAGTGTCGTACGTCTTCCTACAGGAGAAAAAGATTTTACCGGTCAAGCCATGTTATTGTGCGGCTGTGTAACAGCAGGAGGGTTTTTCATTGGGATGATGTATTGGTGGATGAAAAAGCATGTATTGAGTGATCCACAGTATGCAGAATCAGCTGAAACCAAAAGCAAAAAAGCAAGTAAACCCAAATTGTCTATTGGTGAGAGCATTAAGTTTTTGATGAAATCAAAATACTTAGGGTATATTACTGTACTCGTTTTGGCCTATGGGATTACCATTAATGTGGTAGAAGTTTCTTGGAAGGATTCTTTGGGAGAATATTTCCGTGACCCTGTTACAGGATTAAGAAATGCAGCGGCTTATGGTGCCTTTACAGGGAACTTATTTATTTCAACAGGCATTTTAACCATGGTGTTGATTTTGTTTTCCCAAAATATATTAAGAATTTTTGGATGGAAATTTTCAGCGGTTATTACGCCTTGGGTGACTTTGATTACAGGGGGATTGTTTTTTGCCTTCCTCGTGTTCCAAGATTCCATGATGGGCATTGCGGCTCTTTTAGACATGACGCCTTTGTATATTGCCATTTGGTTTGGTCTTGCACAGAATGCCATTACCAAAGCTTCTAAGTATGCTTTGTTTGATCCCACAAAAGAAATGGCCTATATTCCCTTGGATGAAGAAAGCAAGGTCAAAGGAAAAGCAGCCATTGATGTGGTAGGAGGGCGTGCAGGCAAAGCGGGAGGAGGGGTGTTAAATATCTTTTTTCACAAACTTTTTCCAGCGAGTGCCGGAGCCTTTTTTTCAAGCATGGGTGTGGTGTTAATTGTTTTCTGTTCTGCCTGGATTTGGGCCGTAGGGTCGCTGTCTAAGCTGTATCATGAAAAATTAAAAGAGAATGAGGATTCAGGGAATTAGATTAGGCGGTTTTTTTAAGGACGTTGCATAAACATGTGTAGCGTCCTTATTTTTTTGCATCATACTTTTTTCGATAAAGCTGAAAATCTAGCCAGAAAGCCATCACTTTGCGCTATGCTGCTTGTGTACAACTTATCCAAGAGATGCAATCCATCTATACTTAAAAAGGGGCATCTTTTTAGAACAAGCCTTTGGAGTTCGATTGAACAACGTCGTGGCCTTGAGGTATGGCTTTTAGATCATCAATCCTATAAAATACCACCCATTTTTTCATAAGAAGCTAGGGGATCAGAGGATTTTACAGGTGGGCAAAAGATCCATGATATGCCAAATAAGAACCCCAAAACAAATGAGGCTTTAAAGGTAGGCTCTGATAGACAAAAAATGAAAAAAGATTAAGAAAGAAAAGGTGGTTCCAAAATCTTAAAAAGAGCAATGGAAGGCCGTAGATCGTTTTTCCTCTTGTAAAATTTGCACTGCAAAAAAATGCCTTTAACCAAAATTTTCCCTATAGGGTATAGGACTTTTGATGGACAAGCGCTATATAAAGCCCTAATGGTCTTTGCCAGAACATGAACGTCTTGTAGTTGGATGTCCCATAGATTGATGGCTCAGAAAATATAAAAAAGGCATTTATGTAGTGATTTAAAAAGAAAAATAGACATAATCGTTGTTCGAAACGATGTTGAATGCCATGAAAACAGGATCTTAAAGGTGGCTTCTGCAGCATTAAACTTTTTCACCTTAGAAATGCAGAAAGCAAAAAGAGAAGCTTATGAAGCGTGAATGAAAGATATGCATCCCATCTCATCCCAAAGGACTATAAAAGTAAGCATTCAGCCATAGGCGTTAGAGTATAAGCATATCGTGGAAAAGGCATAAAGTTCATAAAAAAATCGAGCCATGCTAGAGATCATAAGCGTTGGCGCTAGGATCAAACTGGGCCTAGGTTTGTGCTTCTTCTAATCTTCTAAAATGCACTGTTTCAACAAGAACGTATGCCTCAGGTGGATATTATGATAAAACATAAATAGAAAACACGCGTAATGATCCCAAAGATAAAATTGAAAGCAAAGATTCCAAGGATTTTTTGAAAAACGAAGGGATTTATAAAAACCCCCTAATGGGTTTTGGTATTAGGAATCTTGAAAAAGGCTTGTCAATTTTTCTGCTGAAGCTGTCTTCAAACTAAAAAGAAACTGGAGATAAAGCTGTATCTAGATTGCCCAAGCAAAGCTTTTGAATCACGTTACGTATCTGTTTAGGGTACTGCCCCCCCGTGCAATAGGACCCAAGACCCTGTGCCAAGGATATGCCTTCAATCCCTTTCCCTTTGCATCGTTCTTGTTTTCTCAATTTTCTTAACCTGTCATAGGCTTTATGTTTATTGAGATTGTCCATGTAGGCAATGACCGACTGGCGAATATCCGAATATTTGAAATATTCAGCACAAGATGTTTTGCGAATCATCCCAAAATAAGCATTTTTATTTTTTGCAAGCCTGGAATTGCCCCAAGCGCTTTCAATGATGGCTTGGGCTAGTGCCAAGGAACTTGGGATGACATCCATGCGTTCCAGCAAAGCAGGAATGGAACGGACGCGATAATGTTCAAAAAGACGCGTAAGAAATTGCGTCTCCCGCTCTGTAAGGGAAGATGAAGATTTTTGGCTTAAGGTCATGACCAGAGAACGCGCCCTTAATATTTTTTTGTTTTCTTCCATGGTATAAAGAAAAATTTTAAAAGAAAAAGCTTTTTTTTCAGGGGAAAGGGTTCGATTTTTTGCCCACCGTTCATAGCATTTTTTCATTTCATGTGAAATAGGAAGCACTGTGTTCTTATGCTTCAGGGGAAAGGATTGACGAGCATGTGTGCTGAGGCTCCCTCCAGCAAAGGGCTGAGCACGCAGTATTTTGGCCCCTCCAAAAAAACCAAGAGATAAGGTGCAGCACATTATCTTAAAAATTGGATCAACTTTCATTGTTTTGCTCCATGTTGTTTTTGCTATATTTTTGAAACCAACGTTTATTGGCAACAGCAAGGGTATGAAAATATCCTAAAAACAATCACCATTCATCATACCTAAATAGTTCTTGTTTTTCTATCCCCTTATCATAAAAAAGCACAACCTACAGTAGGTTGCCGATCTATGCATAAAATAAATCGCCATGGGGCAAGCAAATCCTTCATACAATAGTTATGTTTTAGTCCTAAGATAATATTGGAAAAACAGTTCATCTTTGGGACAAAAAAAGCAAGATTTTTTGGATAAAAACGGATGTTGTTAAATGAACAGAAAAATCCTATTATTATAAAAAATATGAAAAACAAGGAGATGTGAATGTTAAATTTTTTCTTGGAAGCATTCAAAGGATACATTATGTTATTGCTCAATCCGCTTATGCTTGCGCCTGTTTTCATAGGGTTAACGGCCCAGTACACGCCTCAGCAAAGTCGGACAATTGCTTTGAAGGGATGTATCTTTGCTTTTGCAATGTTAGCTCTGGCTGCCATGATTGGACAAGCCATGTTTGCATCCATCGGCATTTCAATAGATGCATTGCGCATTGCAGGAGGCATGTTATTGTTTCACTCAGCTTTTTATATGGTGACGTCTTCTGAAAAAAGTGCAAAAGATTCCAAAGATGAAGAAGGTGATATTTCTATTTTTCCCATAGGATTTCCTTTTCTTGCAGGGCCGGCAACCTTGGTTTTTACCATGACTTACGTCGCAGATGCCCCTGTTACCTATGGGTATTATGGAAAATTTGTAGTTGTTTCAGCCATAGCCTTGGTCATGTTGATTCTTTTCGTTTCTTTTGTGTATGGCGGTAAGTTCATCGCTTCTTTGCTTGGAAAGGTTGGGCTTATGATTATGAAGCGTGTATTAGGCATTTTGCTTGTATCGCTGGCTGTACAGATGATTCTAGGAGGAGGAGAGGGAGTGATTCGGTCTGCTTTTGAGCGATTCCCAGTAAAATCTCAGGCCATGCGCATTGACGGCGTTGGAAAGCTTGTTACACTATGAATTAGGCGCCTGTAGCTCAACGGA
>CANGUX010000036.1 GCA_947457385.1 Holosporales bacterium | reverse complement strand
AGCTGGTGGGCCAGGGGGTAAAGGGGGTGAGGGAGGCCTGGGTGGCTTTGGCCCAGGGGGTAAAGGTGGGCCAGGGGGTAAAGGCGGAGCGGGAGGTTTAGGTAGCCCTGGGGTCAATGGAGGAGACGCTGGGCAAAACGGGCAACCTGGACAAGATGGGCCCGCAGGTCAACCAGGGCAACCAGGGGTTGGACCTGCCGGAAATCCCGGGGCACTGGGACCTAAAGGACAAGATGGCAACGCCCTCACCGGTCCCACAGCTCGGCAGGGTTCAAAGGGATCTATCAGCTGGAAACCTGTCTTTTCTGGCTTTTTTGTCACACTAAAGTACACCTTTTCCCCCATTGCCCCGCGCTAATGCAGCATGCGACAACGCATCAAAACAGCCTCTGTTGTGATGATGCACCGTCGCTTTCATGCCCTATGACCGAAAGAGGGCTAGACAGTCCTTTCTCTCATGGGGGAAAGCAAAAAACTTTTCGCTTTCTTTGCAATCACGGGGGGCCCCCAACAGAGTGCCAATACAGCATACAGCTTTATTTTCCAAGAGCCCCCCTAGCCCTCAAGACGCCTTCATCTCATACTGAAATGCAATAAGGACAAGCATTTTTTTCATGACAAAACCCATGAAGTGGAGTCTCCTTTGCATCCTTTTTTTAAGTGGAGTATGGGTTTTTTCCTCTATTCTTGCCCCGTTTATTTTGGGCTTTGTTTTGGCCTATGGGGCACAACCGCTTATGACGCGCTTAAAACAGTATGGCGTTTCTCCTTTTTGGGGCGCTTTGATTTTGACCATGTTGATTTATGTGCTCTTGGCTGTTCTGATCATTACGCTGATTCCTTTTTTAAAAGAGCTTTCTTTTTTGTGTTCTCAACGTATTTTGGCCTATCGCGAGACCTTTTGGGGACAAATGCTTCCTGTGATGCAAAAATTTTCCAAAGATTTTGGGAAAAAACTGCAAGAATCCTTTGATGTGCTGGTCATGCAAGGTGCCAAATGGGGCGCTGAAGCCACGTTGCATATGTTGCAAAACACATGGGGTCTAGCACGCTTTGTGTTTGTATTAATTTTGGGCCCTATTATCAGCTTTTATCTTTTACGCGATTGGGATGTGATGAAACAACGGTGCACAGCGTTGGTGCCCTTACACCATCAAGGTTCTTTTTTAAAGGGCCTAGGTGAAATCGACGGAGCACTTTCACGCTATTTACGGGGGCAAATGGGGGTGAGTTTGGTATTAGCCATGTATTATGCAGTGGCATTGGGTATAAGTTCTCTGCATTTTGGGGTCACCCTTGGCATTCTTACGGGGCTTTTTTCTTTTATTCCCTATCTTGTTTTTTTTGGAAGCCTTACTTTATCTTGTCTGTTGTTTTTCTTTCAGGGCATGAGCATGCCTCATTTGATGTCCATTTGTTTGATCTATGCAGGAGGACAAATTCTAGAAGTGTTGGTTTTAACTCCCTGGTTGATTGGCAATAAGACAGGGTTGCATCCCTTGTGGGTTTTGTTTGCTATTTTTGCAGGGGGATCCTTAGCTGGATTTTCAGGTATTTTAATGGCGCTTCCTGTGGCGACGATTCTTGCAGCATGCTGGCGTTTAGGGCGAAACAAGATGCTCCATTCCTCTCTTTTCTCATGATTAAAAGCAGGGGCAAGAGAAAAAAACACGTCACAGAAATAGGGGAGGATTTTTTTTTTGCACGCTGACGAAAGAGAAAAATTTTGCTATACTAACCCAATAGAGTAGGCATTGCGGGCATGGTGGAATGGTAGACACGCCAGATTTAGGTTCTGGTGGCAGAAATGCCTTGGGGGTTCAAGTCCCTTTGCCCGCACCATAGGAAACCACCATGGGCATTGATATTAGGCTCCTTAAAGGGGGCACGATGGAACGAAAATACCAAATGACGATTCCTAGGGATCGGCTTCGCCTTTCCATGATTGAGCGTTTGGAGAGACAAGCACAAAAAAAGAAGGTTCCAGGATTTCGTCCAGGGAAAATTCCTCTTCCCGTGCTCTTTCGCGATTATGGGGAAGAAGCACTTAGGCACGCTATTCATGAATTTGTTTCTCATGCTTCTTTTTTAGAGACTTCAGAGACCGCTTCTGGGCCTTTGAGTTATGAGATTGTAACCCCTTTAAAAGGGTTAGATCTGGATGCTATTCCCGATGTGGAAATTCATGTTCAGGCCTTTCTTGCGCCAGAAGTTCCTGATGTGGATTGGTCTGCGCTTTCCTTATTGCACTATATCCCCATTATTTCAGAGGAAGAAGTGGATAAGGTTATGGAAAAGATCGCCTCAGAAAATTTAACTTCTATCCCTTTGGCAGAAAAACGTCCTGCAAAAAAGGGCGACACGCTTGTTTATATCATGACTTTTGAAGAGCCTCAAGGACAGGTTCGTCAAGTGGAAGGAGCATTTCAACTGGGGAGCGAATCTCTGCCCATTGATTTTGAAGCAACCCTAGAAGGGATTGAAGAAGGACATGTGCTAGAGGAACGTCTTCGTGTACCTAAAACATTTCCAGAGCGATCTTTGGCTGGGAAAAAAGTATTGTTTAAAATCATTTTCACAGAAATTCGTGAGACGGTACCCCATCAAGTCGATCTAGCTTTGGCAAAAAGCAAAGGATTTGAGACCTTAGAGGCCATGAGAGAACACATTCGTCAAATCTTAGTACGCAAAGGAGAAGAAAGCTCGGACTTCTTAAAAAAGGGTGAATTTTCCAGAAAAATAAAGGCGTTGTTAACCTTTGAAATAGCACCTTCCATGATTTCTGAGCGCTTTCAGATCATGTGGGAGAAACTGCCATTGACAAAGGCCTCTTATGCCAATGCAGAAGAAAGAGAGCAGGCTTTCTTAGAGCACACAGGGCTCTTAGAGGAGGCCTATCGAGAATCTTTGAAAGATCGTCTTGCAGCAGGCATTCGGTTAGAATTCTTATTGAAAAAAATTGAAAAAGAACAACAAATTGCCGTCAGTAAAGAAGAGCTGGTAAATGCCATTAAAGGGGTTGCTCATAATTTTGAAATCTCTGAAAATCAGGCCGTTGATTTTTTTCGAAAGAATCAGCAAGAGTTAAAGAATTTAGCTCACTCGATTATAGAAGAAAAAGCGATGCATTGGGTCATCAGTCAATGTGCTTTGATTACAAAAGAAGTTTCAACAGAAGAACTGGAAAAAGCTAGGCAAAAAGAAGAAGAGATCAGGGTATCGCTCCATGCTAATGCCTTAGAAAAAAAGACAGAGGAAGAATCTGCGCCGGAAGGGCTTGCATAAGAATGGTCTAATGATTGCTTTGGGGATTCTATCAAAAAGAATCCCTTTTGGAGGAAGGCCGCTTTAGAGATTCAACAGATTAGTAGAGCATTATGCTTGGAAAAGTATGTTGCTTTTTTTAAAGACATAGGCATAGAGGCGTTTCAGAAAAGGTAAAAGAGGAGCATGAGAGAGGGGGAACAATAAAATACATTGAAACCCCGTTAAACATAAAAGTCTGTTTTTCTGAGACTCTCTTGCAGTGTTTTCATTGTGATCTTTCATTGTGGGAGGTTGATGCAGCAAGCCAGCCATGTATCAATAAAATCTAATGGATCAGCTCGACTTAGAATTAGAAAAAAAAGCAACAACGACCAAGCGCCATCGGAAGAAGCAAAAGAGGATTATGCACAAAAATCCATGCAACGTATGGTGCTGGGAGAAATCCAATAGGGGTTCACCTTAGATTTTTCAAAATCATGCTTTGGATATAGAGGATTTTTTTGATAAAAGTGCTCATAAGAGTCAATGCAGTGTTGGCCCATGAGGCCTTACGATGCGAATGAACGTATGCGGAAAAAATTTTCAAAAGAGTTCTGTATAGCTGTCATTCTATCCAAAAAAAAATCGTTTGAATCCGTCTGAATGTAATTAAATATTTTTAAAGCCAGAAAAACAGGCGCCATTTAAAAGGGCCCCACAATTATCGGGTTTCATTCAGGACATTCCCTGAACTCTATTGCCTCTGTTAGACCTTAAGAAGGAACATTGAAAGATTCAACGGGTGGCTTAGTATGAGAAGAAAGATCCCACAACTCTTCTAACTGAAAATAGGCTCGTCCTGATTCTAAGAATAAATGGATAAAAATACCCCTAGCATCCATCACGATCCATTCAGTATCCTCTACTCTCCCTTGAACGGTGGGACGAATCTTGTGTGTTCGACAGATGCGCTCTATCCCATCACATAAGGTCCATAAATGTCTTGTCGACGTTGCAGAAGCAATAATAAAATAATCTGCCAAAGGGAAAATAGAGCCTACAGGAATCCATTTGATGTGATGCCCATTTTTTTCTTCTAAGGTTGAGATTAAAAGATCTCGCCATGTTTCAAGTCTAAAGGAAGATGATTGCATAAATTACTCTTTTCGGAAAAGGTGTTGCATGATATGTGGGTTTAAGGTCACTTTTTGTTTTTTCTTGAGGGAAGAAAGATAGGCGTCCCAAAAAAGATGCTGAAATTCTTCTTGTAAAAATCCAGATACACTTTGATCTTGTTTAAGAGCTTCAATGTTGGGTTGTTTAATGGATGTCAAGGTGACCACATAGATCCCATTAGAACCTGCAACCTCGGTCCACTGTCCTGGTTCTAAAGAAAATAGCGCCTCTTTAACGACCCCAGGAATGTTTTCAGAAGGCTTATTCAAAGAGACGGCTTTTAAGGGTTTCATGCCATGGGATAGTTCTTTTTTCTTCATAAAAGAACGGGCATCAGCACGCGCTTTTAAAGTTTGACGTTCTTCCATAAGCTGACCTGCTAAACGAGGGCGTGCTT
>CANGUX010000035.1 GCA_947457385.1 Holosporales bacterium | reverse complement strand
GGTCCACGTGAGGCATATCCTCCACCTTCAGGACGGGGTCCACGCGATGCAAATCCTCCACCTTCAGGACGGGGTCCACGTGAGGCATATCCTCCACCTTCAGGACGCGGTCCACGTGAGGCATATCCTCCACCTTCAGGACGGGGTCCACGCGATGCAAATCCTCCACCTTCAGGACGGGGTCCACGTGAGGCATATCCTCCACCTTCAGGACGCGGTCCACGCTGTACGAATCCCCCCTCTTTGGCGGGACGTATGGGCCTATCCTCTGGTCTGGACAATCGCTCAGGAATGAGAAAATCTCTCATCTCCACCGGTTCAGGAAAATCTCCTTTATTTCCTAAAAGCCGACGCAAGGTTTTTTCATCTTCTTGCGTTTCTTTTTCTTTTTTAGCTTCTTTATATTTCTGCTGCTTTAAAGAAGCAGATGAACGCTTTGATTCTTCAGGGGTTTGTTCTAATTGAACTTCCACTTTTCCTTCTAGGATGCCTTCTCTTTCCTGCTGCTCTACGTTCATCGTTTCATTCCTCATACTTTTCCTCACGGTGGAACAAATCTTAAAAAATTGCAAGAAAATACTTTTTATAAGCCATTTATGGCTGAAAGTGCTTTAAAAATCTAAGGCTCATAACCCGCATGGTGCTCTCTACAAGATCTGTTGCAGCACCACGCCGTAAATTGTCTGAGCAGGCCCAAAACTGGAGCCGACGGGCTGCAGGCATGCGAATGCGTCCTATAAAAACCAAATCTGAACCCATGACCTCTTGGGGACTGTGATAGCCTTGTGTACCAGAAACCCTAAGTCCTGGGGCGTTGTGGAACACGTCTAACACTTCATCTAAGGAAATATCGTCGCGCAATCGAACCCAGGCTGAAACAGCATGCCCTCGAAGCGTAGGAACCCGCACGGCAGTGACGTAAATCGGGACTGAAAGTTCCAGAATTTTTTGTATTTCATGGACGATTTTGACCTCTTCTTCACTATGGCCATCCATCCTAAGCGCCCCAATTTCAGGAAAAGCATTAAAAGCACTGTTGCGTGGATAGCATGTGGGCAGCGCTACAGGATTCCCCTTGATGTGATCCGTGGATGCAGCCAAAAGCTCTTGCATAGCCCCCCATCCAGCCCCTGAAGCCGACTGATAAGAGCTTAAAACCACTTCTTCTATCCCCCAAGGCCTTAATGGGGCTAACGCCAGAGAGCATGGGGATGCAACACAATTGGCATGAGCATAAACATTCGTATCTTGCGAAATCAAATGTCCATTCATCAAAGGTGAAAGAAGAGGCACTTGCGGATCCATGCGCAAGGCCGAGCTCGAATCTAAAATCACAGACTCTTTGGGCAATATGGCAAATAATGAACGAGAAATATGCGCTTCTGTGGCCAAAATATACACAGCACACTCAGGGGGCGTTACGGAAGAATGCACCACAAAAGCGTATTCTTTATAAGAGTCTTTCGGATCTTTAAAGGCCACAACCCTTCCCAGCGATGCCTCAGAGGCCATCAAAACCAAAGCATGAGCAGGCACGCCATGCTGTAACAATTGCTGCACAACCTGCTTTCCAACGTTGCCCGTTGCCCCAATAATCCCGATTTTAACCATGACCCATGCTCCCTTGTTTTGGCATAGCACACCATCCATAGCCTGCTAGGCTTACAGGGGCGGTATGAATCCACTGGCCTTGATCTTGTGTCACCCAAAGGGTTCCCCCTGGCACAGCCATCTCTAGGGGCCATTCTTTTCTTCTTATAGCACACAGTGCCGCAGCTGCAGCACAGGCCCCTGATCCACAAGAAAGCGTTCTTCCAACGCCATGCTCCCAAAACGTCACATGAAGTGGATCTTCATCAACAAAAGCAAGATTGACGCCATGAGGAAAAGCAGGATGACAAGAAAGAGCAGCCCCCAAGGCATCGAGATTAGGAGGTGGAGCAGAAAACACCACGAGATGGGCATTGCCTACATCCACGGGGATGCCATCGGGAATTCCATAGGATTCCAAAGAAAGCATGGGACATGACTGAAACGAGTGTGCATCTTTTTGGCGAATGACCCCTATTTTCGCTTCTCCTTGTTGGACAGAAACCTGCTCGTCGTTTTCTTTCCAGCCCATCCATAGGGTATCTAGACCTTCCATTTGTATTTTTTCAGAAGAAGCCCCCTGTTGTTGCCATAAAAAGGCTACGGCACAGCGTGTTCCATTGCCACAGGCACGGGCAATAGAGCCATCTTGATTCCAAAAATAGAGATGGTAGTGTCCTTGCTCAGTCCTCCCCCCTAGCATAGCTAACTGGTCGCATCCCAGCCCAAAACGCCGGTGACATAGGTTTTGAATCTGCGTTTTATCTAAAAGCACCTCATGGGGCAAAAGGAGTATATCGTTGCCAAGAGACTGCATTTTTACAAAAGGAATCATGTGCCTATCCAGTCATCTGCTATGTTCATTCTAAAAGAGTGTTCCCAACATTGCCAGAAAAGCAGGAGATATATTTTTTTGATTCTTGCTGTACAATAAAGACGCCAAAGGAGAACCATGCGAAAAAAAGTCCTTGTCCACGATAAGACCCTCAAAGAGGGGTCGAAACGATGGCTCAATCGTCATTTTAATGACCCTTATGTGCTAAAAGCCCGTCAAGAGGGGTATCGATGTCGCTCTGCATTCAAGCTGTTGGCCCTACAAGAGCGTTATGGTTTCTTGCGTCCAGGCATCGCTGTCCTAGATTTGGGATGCTCTCCAGGGGGATGGTGTCAAGTGGTTCAGCGCATTCTGCGTGGATCCAACCAACACTTTGGGCAGGGCACGCTGGTAGGCATTGACTTGCTTCCTATGGAGCCCATTCCAGAAGTTTCTTTTTTTCAAGGGGATATTCTGGAAGAAAGCGTTCAGGCTTTCCTAAAAAAGCGATCTTTTCAGGTGATCCTCAGCGATATGTCCCCTTCTTGCACAGGACATGGTCCAACGGATGCCCTTCAAATGGAAACCCTTTTGGACATGATTTGGGAACTGACACAAGCCCATCTTTCCAAAGGAGGAAGCCTTGTATTTAAAACTTTTCAAGGCAGCACCTTGCCCCCTATTGCCAAACAATTTTCCAAATTTCATTTTGCAAAACCAGCATCAAGTCGGAACGTTTCACGAGAAGTCTATGGGATCGCTACTGGGTTTAAGCCCCTAGAAAAAGAAGAGATGTTCAATGGATAACGCGTTCTAGCTCTGTAAGGCGTTGAGCGATGCCCTGGGCACAAGATGCTGGCAACGGCCCCAATGGAACGCGTAAGTAAGGCTTACCCCATCCTAAAAGAGAATACGCATATTTAATGGGACCAGGGTTAGACGCTTGAAAAAAAGGAGCATTAAAATAGGACAAGGCTTGGGCCAAATGCTGCGCCTCATGCATCTCTTTGTTTTGCCATGCATGCCAAATACGTTGATACAGTCCCGGTATAATGCCGGCGCTGACAGAAATAATTCCATGACCTCCTGCAGCTAAAAAGGGCAAAAATGTAGCATCTTCCCCGGAAAAAAGGGTTAAATGCGACATTAAATTGATGGGGCGAGAGAGATCTGAACTGGAATCCTTAAGTCCAAGAACAAAGGGCAGCTCAGCCAGACGCCGAATGGTCGACACCTCTAATGTTACACAGGTGCGTCCTGGATTGTTATACAAGACCATGGGAAATTGGGTTGCTTGATGGAGTGCGGAATAATATTGAAATAGCCCTTCTTGAGAAGGCCTAATGTAATAAGGTGTAACCACCAACGCCCCCTCTGCTCCTTCGGCTTGTGCAGCACGCATCAAAGAAAGGGTTTGAGGAAGCGTAACCCCAGCTGTTCCCGCAAGGACTTGAACTCGCTTACGTGCTGTTTTTACGGTAGATCGAATGACTTCACGCTGCTCCTCGGGCGACAATGCCAAGGCTTCGCCCGTGGTGCCACAAGGAACGACCCCATCAATACCCTGATCACACAACCAATCTACCAATCGTTCAAAGGTCTTCCAATCAATGGAAAGATCTTCTAAAAAAGGCGTAATCAGGGCTACAAAAACACCACGCATGCTTCCCTCTCTTTAAAAGGCATTACGCCGTTAAATCATTTAGGGCTTTTTGAAAGCGATGGGCATGAGATCGTTCCGCTTTGGCCAAGGTCTCAAACCACTCGGAAATTTCTTCAAATCCCTCTTCGCGTGCCGTTTTAGCCATACCAGGATACATATCCATATATTCATGGGTTTCTCCTTCAATAGCAGACTTCAAATTGTCTTCGCTAGAACCGATGGCACATCCTGTCACAGGGTCACCCACTTCTGCCAAAAAATCTAAATGCCCATGGGCATGACCTGTTTCACTTTCTGCTGTGCTCCTGAACACATCGGCAACGCGTTGACGGCCTTCAATATCGGCACGTGCTGCAAAATAAAGATAGCGGCGATTGGCTTGCGATTCTCCTGCAAAAGCCATCTTTAAATTCTCTAAGGTTTTTGAGTTTTTTAACTCCATAATACACTCCTTGCAATCTGCCCTGTCAGCATACAAATCCCTTTGAAACACGTCAAGTTAAGCCTGAGTGGGCGTCAGGGATGGACGGTCTTTTTGTTCCTCTCCTTTGCCACGAATATCTACAACCCCCTGAGGATTTTTACAGCGATCTTCGCAAGCTTTGAGTTCTCCAAAATTAGCGGCTTTCTGTGCGCAATCTCCCATACAAGATCTTTGGGATGAAACTTGTTGGCATCCCGTAAAGATGACAGGAAGTAAAAGAAGATACCAATTGCTCATACTATTCCTTCTTTTTTAAACTTAAACATCACTATATTC
>CANGUX010000034.1 GCA_947457385.1 Holosporales bacterium | reverse complement strand
GCCCTGTAAACAAGATAAATTTTCCTTTGGGCAAGTTTAGAGATAAATTCTTGAGGTTGTGATGACAAGCTCCTCGGATTACAATTTCAGAGGAAGCTTTTACGTCCCTATCAAAGATCGAAGATGTTGCCATCGATGAAGCGCTCCCTGTAAAATAAATGCCGCAGCATGGTGATGTAATTCTGTGCCCTTTTTTTGTGGAAAATGCAACACGGCTTGACTGCTAAATCGCTCATCCCAAAAACAAATGGGCCATCCATGATCGTCCACTAAACGATGCCCTAATCGTGAAATAGCAGGACACAAGTCGCTTTCTTTGCCATAATCCGCATGCAAAGGCCATCCCATCACAAGGGCTTTGATCTTGCGCTCTTCCCATAAAGTGATGAGCGTTGTTCTCAATGCCCCACCAGCATCCACAACGCACAATGGCATGGCCACTTGATTGTCTGCATCTGAAATGGCCAATCCCACACGACGTTTCCCCCAATCCATCCCTAAAAATGGACCCGAGCCAAGGTGTGTGGCAATGTCTTCTAGGGTCTTAGGCACATGATCTCGAATACCCTGCTCATGATAAAATCCAATTTCATTTTAATGGATACTATTCTATGAATCAAACCCTATTTCTTCCCTATTGGCGCCATAAAATTCCCTTGTCACTCTCTTTTGTTTTTGCTATACTTTTACAACGTGGGGTCCCCTTCGTCTAGTGGCCTAGGACATCGCCCTCTCATGGCGAAAACAGGGGTTCGACTCCCCTAGGGGATGCTTCATCGTGTTTATTTTTGAAATGGATGTGTATTCTAGGGATTTTTTTGTCAAACACCAAGCACATTCTTTATCTTATTTCTCGTGAATCTTATTTTCGTTCTCATCGTCTTGCGCTCGCTCGGGAAGCCTTGGCCAAAGGATATCGGGTTTCTGTATGTACTGTTTTTCAATCCCATGATTCTGTGCTAGATCTAAGACACGAGGGCTTTCATATGATTCCTCTCGCATCTTCCGCTGGGTTTTTTGTCATCAAGGTCTTTAAAACTTGGCTAGAGCTCATGGGCTTGTTTCGCAGGATTCGGCCTGATCTTGTGCATACCGTGGCCCTACCTTTGACGCTTTTAGGACGCATTGCAGCCAAAAGGTGTGCGGTTCCAGCCGTCTTTTCGACGTTGGGAGGATTAGGCTATGCCTTTACCCTAGATTCTAATCTGTCTGCATGGACGCGATGTCAAAAAGCATGTTTTCGAGGGCTGGCACGCTTAGGATTTTGGATGGGAAACCATCCCAACGCGGTCCTATCGGTCCAAAATACGGCAGATCAAAACGCCTTGTATCCCATGAAATGTCTTTTAATTCAAGGTTCTGGTGTGGATATACACACCTATATTCCGCGTCCTTTTCCTCCTTCACCTCCTATTATCGTACTGTGTGTAACACGTCTCTTACGAGAAAAAGGGCTGTTTGAATTGGCAGAAGCCGCTAGAATTTTAAAGCACAAGGCTCCTACCATTAAGGTTATTCTGATGGGAGCAGTGGATGCGGGCAATCCCAGCACCCTCAGCGTTCAACAGGTTTTGCAATGGCAAGAGGAAGGCCTATTAGAATGGCGAGGGCATTGCGATACCGTTGCAGAAGCCTACGCCGCATGTCACATGGCTGTGCTTCCTTCTTACCGTGAGGGGATGCCCAAGTCTTTGTTAGAGGCTGCAAGTTGTGGACGCCCCATTGTCACCACCGATGTTCCAGGGTGTCGAGATGTGGTGATTCACGGCTACAATGGTTTGCTGGTCCCCATGCAAGATGCCGTAGCCTTAGCCCATGCCATTGAAACCTTGGCAAAAGATGCTTCTATGCGCCAGACCTTTGGGGCATCAGGGCGCGCACGCGTAGAAGCCTTCTTTTCAGACGCTATCATCCAGCAAAAAACCTTTGAAAGGATTGCAGAACTCTTAGCGTGATCTCACGCTTTGTTGATGGATTCAGGTAAACTTTAAAAAATAGTCTTTATGGATAAAAAATGCCTCTTTATGCCCAGGCTCATGCCCATGCCTTAAAACTTCCCTATATTTGTGGGATCCAAGGTCTGACTTTAACGCAAGAAGAAATAGATTTTTTCACCTCTTTTCCTCCTGTTGGATTTATTCTTTTTGCACGCAATATCGCCTCTGTCATGCAAATCCAGGCTTTAACGGCTCATTTACGTGCCCTTCATCAAGGCGATACACCTATTTTAATAGATGAGGAAGGGGGAACGGTTTCTCGGCTAAAATCATTGCCTGATTGGGTTGAGTTGGCCTCTGTAAGCACCTTTGAAACAGAGGCTTCCCCTGCTCATGCATGCAGGCATCACTATGAAACCATTGGAAAAACTTTGGCTCATTTAGGAATAACCGTCAATTGTGCCCCAGTTCTGGACGTTAGAACGCCTACCACAGCGCATTATTTAAGGCCAAGATGCTTTAGCGATGATCCCCATAGCGTTGCAACCTTGGGCCGTATTGCCATTCAAGCCTTACAGGCACACCGGATCATTCCCGTCATAAAACATATGCCAGGACAAGGGAATCCTTCTTTAGATAGTCACTTTGCTTTGCCTTCCACCCCGTTTCAAACAGAAATACTCGTTCCTTTTCAAGAAATTTCTAAAACCGAGGTTCCAAGCCCTTGGGGCATGAGTGGTCATTTTAAAATTCCAGAACTGGACGCAGAACAGCCTGTGACATTTTCAGCCTGCATTCTTGAAACAATCCTTCGAGCGCGCATTGGCTTTCAGGGATTTCTCATAACCGACGATCTATCCATGGGGGCCTTACAAGAGGTTTCTCTCAAAGAACGGGTTCAACGTGCTTTAAAAGCAGGCCATGATGCCGTTTTAATATGCAATGAACCTGTGTTGGCGGTCGAAAAAGCCGTTGGAGATCTTTTGCCCCTCTCTGAACTTGCTCAACACCGCCTTGCTGCTTCTTTCCTCTTCCCATGAGTCAAACCTTTGATTGCTTGATCCTTGGAGCTGGGCCTGTTGGCATGGTCTGTGCATTGGCTTTACGCCAAAAAGGATTTTCTGTGGCGTGGGTTGAAGCCACAGCCCCCCAGTTAGATCCCAAAGCATGTGACACAGAAGATTCACGCTGTTTTGCCCTTTCCCATGATGTTTTAACTTTCTTACACGCTGTGGGGGTGGATTGTCCCTATGTACCCATTCATCGTGTGAAGCTTTCTCACGCAAAAGATCAAAACCACTCACATCCCTATGGATTTTCCTCGGAAGAAGGGCATGTTCCCTTTCTTGGCACTGTGATTCCCAGTTCCATGTTATGGAAAAATTTAAGAACGCTTTGCCATGATATTCCTCAATATTGCCCTGCCACAGTCCGCACTTGGGAAAAAACATCAAAGGGATGGAACCTTATCCTGGATACGGGTGATAGCCTCAAGGCCTCCCTTGTGCTAGGGGCCGATGGAAGACATTCTGCTATGCGCGCACGCTTTGCACCGGCAGGACGCGGGTGGACCTTTCCTCAGAAAGCCCTTGTTTTTTCTTTTGCTCCTTTTTCCTTAACCTGTGCCTATGAACATTTTTTCTCTGGAGGGTCTTTAGCCCTATTGCCTCTGCCTAATGATACGGGGGCCGGGGTATGGATTGGCCCTCCTCAAGATCTGGAATCCTTGAATCTGAAAGAGGCAGTCTCAGATCTATTGGGAAACCCCATAGCATGCATCAGAGCGCAACAGGTCTTTTCCTTATCGTGTCAACGTTTTTCACCCATTACCTTTTATCATGCTGTCTTGTTGGGAGATGCTGCCCAAGTCCTTCATCCCATTGCGGGACAAGGGCTTAATGTAGGGCTGCGTGGGGTCCAATTTTTGGTTCAACATCTCAGTCACCAACGTGCATTAGGCCTGGATTGGGCCAGCATGTCATCGCTGCGCATCTATGAACACCATTGGAAAAAACATTCATGGCCTTTGTATGCGCTCAGCAATGCCCTTGTCTATGGATTAAGCCTTAAGAACATTCCTGGTCTTTGGCTCTTAGCCAGCGCAGGATTACAGCATAGCTCAAGATTTCGCAGATGGTTGGCTTATCATGCAGCAGGGCAAGCTTTTTAAAAAAGAAATCTATTTTTGCAATCATATTTAACTAACATAGATTAAAATTAAATATTTATTATTTATTAGCTTTATACTTTCAATCTGCAAGATCATTAGCAAATTTAAGCAATTTTTCAAACGAAACATTAGAATTTTATCGCGAAAATTTATTGATGGATAGACGTGCAATCATCCAGAAAACAAGAGATACAGGATTAAGTGAAAAACAAGAAAAAAACTTGACGGATATGGCATCAAAAATAAGATCAATCAACCGCGAACTTAGGAATACAACTTAAATAAATTAAAATTTAACAAAAAAATACAACTATAATAATTTTTTAATAAATGACTGCTATTTTTAAAAAATAAATAAAAAAAAATGAAAAAATATGAAAAAAATAATATTGCTTTCCTTGCTTACATTCACAGCTCAGGCAAATCCTGAGATAGAAGGATTAAGGAATTTTCCAGGCGAAACACTCGACCTTTACTATAATAGTTTACAAGATGATCAAAACAAGATTCTAGAAAAAGCAGAAATTAGAAATTTAACAACAAAAGAAATTAAAACAATAAATAATATTGAACTTAAAAAACAAGAATTATTTGAAGAAGCAGTACAAAGAAATGTCATTGCTTTGTACCTTTTAAATCATGTTTAAAATTATGCTAGTACTAGCTTAGATTTCTCTTGTTAAAATTTTAGAGCATGATAAAAAGATGCTATTGCAAAAAGGAATAAGCATAAAATTGAATTCAAAAGAAATTTTATTTCATCAAATACAGTGAAATTAGTATTTGATGAAATAATAAGAAAAATTTAATGCGTTAAAAAAGATTTGAGGAGGCTATTAGTAGCAACCTGTTTTGAAAGAGCGTAGAATGAATGATGGTTTTAAGCAGCTGGCTATGTCTTTTTTTAATCCAACAGGAACCGTTGTCACT
>CANGUX010000033.1 GCA_947457385.1 Holosporales bacterium | reverse complement strand
GAGCAGGAATTTCTTCTGAAAACAGTTCAAAAAGGAAATCATTCAAAGCGTATTCTCCTGTATCAAAAGCTATGCGTTACACGAGGTTAAGGGATCAGAGATCCATGCAGCACAACATCGCGATACATGGCTGCGAACGCGTTGTACATACTGCGCTCGCCCAGAGACACCAATGGCACCTCTGGCTTCTAACATATTAAACAGGTGATTGGCTTGAATGCATTGATCATAGGCAGGTAAAGCCAATCCATCCTTTAATAAGGCATCAGCACAATATAACGCATCCTCAAAATGACGTTCTACAATATGAATGGGGGCTTTTTCAAAATACCATTGAGAAAATTCTTGTTCTGAACGTTCGCTCATTTCACCATAGGTTGTGGCATCAAGGCCTTGAGGGGTGTTCCAGATCAGATCGGAAATGCGCTCTTTCCCCTGAACACACATGGCAATGCGTTCTAATCCATAGGTGATTTCAGCGGGAATGACCTCGCAATCCATGCCACCGACCTGTTGAAAATAGGTAAATTGTGTGATTTCCATGCCATTGAACCAGACTTCCCACCCCAATCCTGCTGCCCCCAAAGAAGGGTTGGCCCAATCATCTTCCACAAAGCGCAGATCGTTATGCAAAAGGTCTAAGCCTAAGGCCTGATAGCTTTGCAACAGAAGATCTTGAACATTAAAGGGGGCAGGTTTTAAAATGACTTGAAATTGATAATACCGCAACAATCGATTGGGATTAGCGCCGTAACGGCCATCACCGGGACGACGAGAAGGCTGCACAAATGCCATGCGCCATGGTTTTGGCCCCAGAGCATAAAGCACACTAGAGGGGTGGGTGGTGCCTGCCCCCATCTCTAGATCATAGGCTTGAAGAAGGACGCATCCTTGATTGGCCCAAAAATCTAACAGTTTAAGGATGATCCCTTGAAAAGAAAGCATGATTGCAGAAGGTTGGTCTCTCTCTATTAATCCCTTTCAGAAGGAATTTCGTCAAGATGTTCCGTTGGATAAAGCAGAAGCCTTTGGAAGCACACGCACCACGGCATCGCCTGGATAGCGTTCAATTTCTCCATTTAATTCTAACTCTATCAACAAAGAACGCACAACAATGGGAGAGGCTGAAACATGGCTTGCAAGATCAGAAATAGCAGTTGGCGCTACCGTAAGCGCATTTAATACGCGTTCCATAAGTGCTTCATCTGCTGGAGGGATCACCTCATAGGCTTCTTCAAGGGGCTCTGCTGCGCTTAAAGCAGAAGAAGGAGCGTATTCTGCCAAAATATCCTCGACGCTTTCCACAAGGCAGGCCCCATCTTTAATGAGTTTGTTGGTGCCACGTGAACGCAGATCCAAGGGGTGCCCTGGAATGGCAAAGACACTTTTCCCTTGTTCTGCTGCATAATGTGCGGTCAATAAAGACCCTGATTTTAAATTGGCTTCCACCACGAGCAGCCCCCATCCTAACCCTGAAATAAGACGATTTCGTTTGGGAAATAACGCTGCATAGGGCTGTTTTCCCAGCGGATCTTCTGACATAAGAAGACCTTTTTCTGCGATTTCATGATACAAATTTTTATGTTCAGGAGGGTAAATGCAATCCAATCCTCCGGCAAGCACGGCGATGGTTCCGCGCTCAATAGAAGCCCGATGCACACACCCATCGATGCCGCGAGCTAGCCCTGAAACAATGCCCCAATGCTGCTTGGACAGGTGTTCTGCAATGTGACCTGCAATACGCTCTCCGGCTTGACTGGCATTCCGCGCCCCCACAATGGAAAAAAGCGTACTATGCAGTAATTCAAGGCGACCACACATACTAAGGAAAGGAGGTGCATCCTTAAAATGACGTAACGCAGGAGGATAAGTAGAGTCGTAATAGCTGGCCAAAATAAAGCCTTTTTTTTCGTGGGCCTCCATTTCACGTTTCACGTCATCCAGGGTTGGTATTTTTGGACAGGTTCGACGTGTCATTTCCAGCAAACGTGCCAAAGCTTCCTGAGCCGACCCATAGCGATTTAAAAGGTGGAAAAAAGAAATAGGTCCCACATGCTCTGTTCTGGCCAAACGCAAGAGATGTAGTCGATCTTTTTCATCGTATGAAGCCGTAGGAAAAAGAGTCTGGTCTTTGTATAGCATGCCATTCCTTGCATAGATTCAATAAATTATTTGGTGCGTACAGTACGTGGTTCTATTTTTAAAAAAAGTCTCTTAAGATTCTCACGATGTTGTATAAAAATCAAGATTGCTACAATAAAGCTAAATCCAAAGTGAGAAGATGTTTCAAACATCGCCATAAACACAAAATTCGCTGTGGTTGCCCCTAAAGCCGCAAGAGAAGAGATGCCTGATGTGCGAAAAATGATGCTCCAAACGCACAGAGAGCACAGCACACTCAGGGGAGAAAGCACCATCAAAACACCGCAGGTTGTGGCAACGCCTTTTCCGCCTTTAAACCGCAGCATCCATGGAAACATGTGTCCAAGAATGCAGCCTATGCCCACACTGTACTGCAGGTCGGCAGGTACCATGAGCAATGGAAGAAACCCTTTAAGCGCATCACAAAAAAATACAAGAATGGCTAATTTTAGCCCTCCTAAGCGATACACATTGGTGGCACCAATATTGCCAGATCCTAGTGTTCTTGGATCACCTTTTCCCCAAAGACGGGGAACGATGACCCCAAAAGGAAGACTTCCACACACATAGCCCAATAGTCCAAACCAAGCCCACATGGTAAGCTCCGTTATGGTATTTTGTTGACCTTACTTTAGCATGAATGAAGGGTTTTTACACCAAAAAATTAGATAAAAAGAGAGACAATTGCCCCACTAAACCATCCTGCCAACGTGCCTGCCACCAGGGCGCGAGGCGCTAATCGTGCAAGCTCTGATTTCCGTTCGGGGATTAATCCTCCCAAAGCCCCCACTTGAATGGCGATGCTGCTGAGATTGCCAAAACTGCATAAACTGTAACTAAGAATGCTGATGCTTCGTTTGGACAAGGTGCAGGCTTTGGCAAGAGGAATCAGAGCAGCAAGCTCATTCAGCAAGGTTTTGGTGGCCAAGATGCCTCCCGCTGTAAATACCTCTTCTTTTGGAATGCCCATGCACCAGATCCATGGCCAGAAAAAGAGACCTAATCCTTGCTCAATGGAAAAAGCACATCCCGTAAGGCACACGCAAAGGGACGACAGCGCAGCGTTAACCAATGCCACAAGAGAAAGAGAAACCAGAACCATGGCTGCGACGATTCCCATGATTTTCCATCCATCTAAGGTGCCTTTTGTTAAGGCTTCCATGCTGTTGATAAACGTATGAGGCGCAACATAAGTTCCTTCTGTTTTTGATGCGCGTTCAGGCATCATAAGCTCTGACATGATCAATGCACTGGGGATATTAATGACGGCAGAGGTTAAAACATGGACAATGGCTTGGCTTCCCAAAGATTTTTCTAACAATAGGGTAAACAAGACAAACAAAGTGGAAGAAGCGGTGGCCATGCCAGCAGTCATCATGGAAAACAATTCATTGCGCGTTAGGCTGTTTAAATAAGGACGAATTAAAAACGGTGCATCTGTTTGCCCTAAAAAAAGTTTCGCGGCCATGACCGTGCCTAGCGCTCCGCCTATATTCCAAAGGCGTTGTGTGACCTTGGAAAGGTGTGTGACAAAAAAAGGCAAAATGCGCCAATGGAAAAAAAGCATAGACAGGGCACTTAGCACCACAATCATGGGTAGGGCCTGAAACATAAAGATAAACAAGGACCCTTTTCCCTCTGCCAGCACAAAAGGGGCGGTATCCCCCCCCAGATAGCCAAAGACAAACCCCGTTCCTTTTAAAACCGATTCCCTCAAGACTTGTACGCCTTTACCCAAAAAGAGCAGCCCCCTTTGGCATAAAGGAAATTTAAGGAAGCACCATAATAGAAGCACATGGCTCAGCATCAATCGGCTTATTTTCCCCCAAGAAACGCTTTTTTTATCTTCACTTAGCGCCAAAGCTAACAACAAAAAGACTCCAGACCCGATGAGTCCTTGGATGAATTCTAATCTCATAAAATCTTTCTGTTTTATTTCCATTGTATTAAAGGATGGCAAACTCTAAGGTCTTAAGCAAGAAAGGCAGAAAAATCTGTGATTTGGTTGCCCTCTCATAGAGATTAGGGTATTTTGATCTTGACAAGCAAAGCGCCCGTGGCTCAGCTGGATAGAGCGCTGCCCTCCGGAGGCAGAGGTCAGAGGTTCGAATCCTCTCGGGCGTGCCATGGAAGAAAGGAGGGCAACGTGTTTCTTACCATTCAAGAAAAAGCCCAAGACCTCCTTGAGACCGTTCCTTCTTTTGCTGTAGGCATTGATTTTGGAACGACGTTTTGTGCCGTGGCCATTTGTCGCAAAGCCCATCAACCCGAGATGCTAGGGAGCTTGATTCCCTCGGTTGTGAGCTACGATGCATTGGGTGGAGCCTTGGTGGGGGAAGAAGCCCTTGGCTCTGGGCTTGCTTATGCGTCTTCGGTTAAACGACATTTAGACCCCCAGGGTGCGCATCAACCGTGGTTTAACTCCCATTCCCCTTTTGAGATTGCCGTAGATCTTTTTGTGTCCCTACATCGACGATGCACAGAGGCTTTTGGGGAAGAAGCGCTGTGTGCCGTCGTCACCGTGCCCGCTTATTTTGATGAGATGCGCCGTCAGCTTATTAAAAAAGCCGCAGAAAAAGCAGGATTTCGGGTGCTTAGGCTGTTGGCAGAACCCACAGCAGCAGCCTTAAATTTTGGGATCACAGAAGAAGGCACCTATGGGATCTATGATTTAGGAGGGGGGACCTTTGATTTTTCTGTTCTTACTCTTCAGCAAGGGATCTTTCGTGTGTTAGCCACAGGGGGGCACGCTGCATTAGGAGGAGATGATTTTGATGAGATCTTGGGTGAAGTGCTTTACCCAGGTCATGTGCAAGCGCGTCACCTTGCCCGTCAGTACAAAGAAAAGAACGCCCTTTCCAAAGAAGAGGCTGAATGCCTTAGGCCATTAATTCAGAAAACCCTTAGCATCTGCCACGCTACGTTAAAAGATGCAAACGTTGCCCTTTGCGATCTTAAAGGTGTTTTGTTGGTGGGCGGCGCAACGCGTTTGTCTGTCGTCCATGAAGAGCTGGAAAAAACATTTGGAACGTTGATCAATAGCACCTTGCACCCAGATCAAGCCGTTGTCTTAGGCGCTGCCATTCAAGCCTATAATTTAACCCATGAACATCCCTTTCTTTTATTGGATGTGGCCCCTTTAACCTTGGGATTAGAAACCATGGGGGGGATTGTAGAGCCCATTATCCCACGCAACAGCGTTCTTCCCGTGCGAAAAACACAATCGTTTACCACCTCTGAAACAGGTCAGACGCGTATGAGCATCCATGTGCTTCAAGGGGAACAGGAATTGGTGGCCCACTGTCGTTCTTTAGGATCCTTTGAACTGTCTGATATTCCACCTTTACCTAAAGGAAAAGCACGCATTCAAGTGATTTTTCATTTAGATGTGGATGGGTTGTTAACGGTTTCTGCCTGCGTTCAAGATCCATCGGAAGGAATTCTAACCGAGAAAAGCTTGGTGGTGAACGCATTGCGAGATCTTTCAGAGGCATTTGTCCGAACCAGCACGGCCAAGGAAGGAGAAGATATTTTAGAACGTCTATGGATCACAAAAAAAAACCAAAGTCTCGAAGCCATTCAAGAAGTGCGTCGGCTGTTGATCTTAGAGGATCAAACCGCAAACCTCGCCCATTTTGTTGCCATGGAAAAAGCATGTATAGATCTGGAAGAACGGTTGATGGGAACCCCAGAAAATATAGAAGAAGCTTTGCCTGATTTAATACGGCAATGGGAAAATTTTACCGAACTGGCGGTTCCTTTTGTGGAAATGGCCTTAAAGAAATGGCTAAAAAACCACTTTGAAGGTTATTAAT
>CANGUX010000032.1 GCA_947457385.1 Holosporales bacterium | reverse complement strand
GTGGCAGTGGTCTTTTTGTGCCAAGGCGACCTCCCTTGCCTAACATCGAACCCTTTGAAGGTCAAAGCGTTTTCTATTACGTTCCTGATGTAGAGCGCTTTCTTGGAAAAGATGTGGTGATTGCTGGAGGAGGGGATTCTGCTGTGGATTGGGCTTTAATGCTTGCCCCTTTGACAAAATCATTGCACATGGTACACCGTCGCGCGCAATTTCGTGCTCAGGACCACACCCTTGCTCAGCTTAAAAGCTTACAAGATTCAGGAAAGCTCACGCTTCATGTGCCTTTTCAACTTTCCAAGCTTTATGGAGAAGGCAAACAGCTTTCCCATGTGGAAATATCTGACTTTTCTGGCAATATTACAACGTTAAAAGCAGATTTTCTCTTGCCTTTTTTTGGACTAGAAAGCAATATCGGCCCTCTAAAGACTTGGGGGCTTTTCACAGAAAAAGATCATTTTTGTACAGACCCACTGACTGGACAAACCAATCTACCAGGTATTTATGCAGCAGGCGATAGTGCAAGTTATCCTCATAAATTGAAATTGATTTTGACGGGGTTTTCAGAAGTGGCCCAAATTGCCCATCACATCAAGCGCATGCTTTTTCCTGAACGTGCTGCTTCATTCCAACATTCAACCACGTCGGGAATCCCCAAAGCATTGGTTTAGGGGGGGAGCATTCTTGCTCTTTTCTAGATCTTGAGTTACCCTCGCTGGAAAAGCCCATCCCATGAGCCCCATGAAATTTGTCGATAGTCATTGCCATCTAGATCGCTATGAGGATCTTGCAGAGGTGCTTTCCAGAGCTGAAAAAAATGCGATAGAGCACATCGTCTCCATTTGTGTATCTCGATCCAACTTTACTAAGGTCATGGAGGTTCTCCATAACTCTCCTCCTTGGGTATCGGCGTCCATTGGCATTCACCCCTCAGAAGTAGAGCACGAAGATCTAGAAAGCCTTGAATCTTGGTTATTGCATCATGCGCAGCACCCTCGTGTCGTTGGCATTGGGGAAACAGGATTTGATCATACACCAAACTTTCCGTCGCCTGAGGCTCAACTGGCTTCTTTTCGTCTCCATCATGGGGCAGCATTGGCAACAGGATTGCCTCTGTTGGTGCATTTGCGTGACGCTGAGGCCTCTTTTTTCTCATATATGCGCACACAACCAAAGCGTGCAACAGGCTTATTGCATTGCTTTACTGCCAGTTTATCTTGTGCACAAGAAGTATTATCTTGGGGTTGGAAAATTAGCCTTTCAGGCATTCTTACCTTTCCCAATGCTTCGGATCTTAGAGAAACCGTACGTCAACTTCCTATTTCTGGGTTTTTGCTGGAAACAGATGGCCCATGGTTAGCACCACAACCCTATCGCGGTCAACGCAACGAGAGCGCCTATCTGGTGGAAACGGCAAAAACCTTAGCCATGACCCTGAATGTTTCTCTGGAAGACGTTGCGTACCATACAACCAATACGTTTTATGCGCTTTTTCCCAAAGCATCTAGGCCAAATGTAAAATAATAGGGTATTTATTAAAGACTTTTTCGCTGGGGTGCTAGGACTCGAACCTAGGAATGGCGGTACCAAAAACCGCTGCCTTACCGCTTGGCTACACCCCAAATCTCTGGTAAGGATACTTCAGGTGGCTCAAGGATTCAAGAGCTCTCTTTCATGTCTAGGAAGAGCCGCTAAAAAGGTTGACCAAAATGCATTGAGGACGTATACTATGCAAGATCTCTTGGATTTTTTGATCTCAAGAGAATCATGAGGGCCCTTAGCTCAGTTGGTAGAGCACCTGACTTTTAATCAGGGTGTCGCAGGTTCGAATCCTGCAGGGCCTGCTTCTCGGGGTGATTTTTAAAAAACATTCCATTGGCACGAGAAAAGCATCCATCTTGATAGGAGTCACATGCGTATTCTTCTTGGAAATTGGAAGATGCATGGGTGCCAAAAGAGCATTCTCAGTTTTTTAGAGGAACTCTCTCCCGCACCCCAAGGCATCAAAGCTGTTCTTTGTTTTCCATTCCCCTATCTTGCTGAAGCCGCAAAACATCTTCCAAGAGGCTATGCTTTGGGGGCACAACATTGCAGTGCACACCAAGAAGGACCGTTTACAGGGCAAGTAAGCGCATCTATGTTGCGAGATGTGGGGTGTACGTTTAGCTTGGTTGGACATTGTGAGCGCGAAAGGTTTGAAGATGACTCTGTTGTGCGTGCACAAGGGGAACAAGTCTTAAAGGCAGGAATGACCCCCATTTTATGCTTTAAAATCCTAGATTCTGTGGTGGATAGAATGCCTCTTGAAGGCGCTGAATCCGTTCTGTTGGCGTATGAGCCTGTTGTAGGAGGAGATGCCCCATCACGCCATGTCATGGACGATATGCAGTGTATCTCCAAGCGTTTTAGCAATGCGCTTTTATATGGAGGAGGCATCAATGCATCTACGTTATCTCCCTTGTTAACGCAATGTGATGGATTTCTCGTAGGGCGTGCTAGCCTAAAAGTATCCAGTTGGAATGCTTTGCTTGATGCGTGTACAACAGCCGCTCTTTAGAACTGACCCTATAAATGATAGAATCATTATTGTGACAGGGTTGTTTTGGAAGCTGTTTTGTACAGGTAACAAAAAGCTGTTTTCATCAACAAACGAGCCTCTAAAATCCAGGGTGTATAATACATTCAGGTCTTGGTGTAAAAAGGGTGTCTTTGCACGAAGTCAAACCCCTTTGATAGCACTGTTTTTCCAGCAAACTCTTTAAGATATATCGATATTTCTATGCCAGCAATCCTTTTGGGTGACAGAAAGACTTTGATCCTTTGAATGAAAGATCAGCAAAAGCGCATGACGTCTTATAAAATCAGATTATATCTTTTAGAGCGTCTTAGATGAGTTCTAAATGCTATTTTTTGAAACGGTTATGACTTTCCCAATAGGTTCTAGAGGGTTAATAGAGGCTTTTAAGATAAGGAATAAGATTTTCTGTGGAATCTGGTCTTTTATCTGCAACAATCATGCCATGGTTTAAAAGGATGATACGGTCTGATACGTTGGTCAAAAATTCCAAATCATGAGAAGCAATCAGCATGGTGATTCCTGTAGCATGAACTGATTTTAACAGAGTTTCTATTTCATCAATGGTGGCGACATCTAATCCTGATGTGGGTTCATCGCACAACAGAATATCGGGCTTCATCATCAGACTTCTAGCAAGAGCAACCCGTTGTCGCTGTCCCCCAGATAATTGACAAGGATAGTGAAGGGCCTTAGAGAGAATGCCCAAATCCTTTAAAAGAGCTTTGGCTTGCTCTTCGTACTCTGTTTTTTGATGCAAACGAGGGGCATATATTAAATTTTCTAAAACCGTCATATGGGGGAAGAGTTGGAAATCCTGAAACATGAACCCGGTGCGAACGTTGCATTCTATGACGCCAGAATCAGGGACTTCCAGCGCTTGGATGACTCTTAAAAGGGTAGATTTTCCTCCTCCCGAGGGGCCAGCAATGCCAAGAATGCATGGCTCTTTGAGCCCAAGGGTGATGGAATCTAAAACAGAAACATCTCCAAATTTCTTTGAGATGTTTTTAATGTGTAGCATAACTCACCTTTTTTTCTATTTTTTCCCCTATTTTTTCAAACAAAAAAACGAGACCATAATAATATACGCCTGCAAGACAAAGGGGCAAAAAATAGGTAAATTGTTCTGCCCCTAAAATTTGTGCCATGCGCATGATATCCATCCCACCGATGGTCCCAATTAAAGCTGTTTCTTTTAACAATGAAATGGTCTCATTCATCAGACTAGGCAAAACTTGTCTAAATACCTGAGGCAAGATAATATCTTTCCACATAAAATAAAAAGGAATTTCCAATGATTTTGCGGCCTCAAATTGACCTTTTGGAAGCGCCTCAATCCCCGATTTTAAAATCTCAGCAATATAGGCAGAGCTGTTACATCCAAAAGTGAAAATTCCAGCGGCAAACACATTGATCTTGATTCCCATCATCCCTGGGACGGCAAAGTATATAAAGCTAAGTTGTAAAATAAGAGGGGTTCCTCTGAGCACAGAAACCCATCGATCAACCCACCAAGAGGCACGATTCATTCTTCGCGCAAGGCTTAAGAGCGTACCAAGCGTGAGGCCTATGCACAAGCCTCCAACCAGCAAGCCCAAAGTAAGAAAAAGCCCTTGGCCAATAAAGAAAAAAGAATCTCCTATTTTTCCCATGCTTATTCCTTAAACCATTTCTTTTTCAAGAAATCCAGTTTTCCATTCTTTTTTAATTGCTTTAAAGCTTGATTGATGGAATCTTTCAAAGGCGATCCTTTCCTAAGAACAATGCTATAGCCTGCATCAGACTGAGCGATAAAAACATAGCCTAATGCTGGATTGTTTTTTGTAAAGGCCTTAGCTTGTGGACTATCCATAAATACGCCTCTGACATGTCCTGCTTTTAAGGTTTCAATGGCTTGATTGTTGCTATCCATAGGAAGAATGCGGACTTCAGGCGTATGGGTTTCCAACCAAATTTGCATGGTTGTTCCCAATTGACATGCAACCTCTTTCAGTCGAGAGGGGTGGGCAATAGGGTCGGTTTTAAGAAATACCAGCGCTAAACTTTCTATATAATAGGGATCTGAAAAATCAAACATTTCCTGGCGCTTTTTTGTCATCGTAACGGTGGATATTCCGGCATCCACATTCTCATTGTTTAGAGAAGGAAAAATTGCGCTGAATTGCATATTGGAAAAGTGTGCTTTTTTATGAAGTATTTCTGCAACAGCATGCGCTAGATCAATATCAAATCCCTTGATTTCTCCGTTTTCATAATATTCAAAAGGTGGATAATCTGCGCAGGTTGCAAAATGCAATGTTTTTTCCTGCTTTTGGCATCCAAAAAGGCAAAAAATGCTCAAGAAAAGACCTGCAAAATTCATTTTTATATTCACTTTATATGCATTTTATGATTATATGATCTGTAATGTCCCCCTGTCAAGGCACTATGGTGCAAGACGATGAATAAAAATACATTAATAGATCATCATATTTTAGATATTATTCAAAATCAGAGCATTTCTGAACAAAAAGATCTTCAAAAAAGTTTGCAAGATCGTGGCTATTCTATGCCTCAAGCGACTTTATCCAGACGTCTTAAAGCCTTAAAGATCGTTAAAATAGAGGGGATCTATACCACCATAAAAGGAAACTCTACCTCTTTGCCCTCTATCTTAAACATTTCGTGCTCGGATATGGGCATCATGGTGTTGCATACCTTGCCTGGGCATGCTCAAGCCTTGGCCTATTTTTTGGATCAAACCTATGTACGATCTTCTTTTAAGGCAAAGAGGCCTATCTTGGGTACCCTTGCAGGCGATGATACGGTTTTAGTGATTTTAAAAAGCAAGAAAGAGATACAAGAAGTCTTGGACATTTTTTATGAGCAGTTTCCCTATTTAGAGCGATAAGTGTTGTCATAAAGCATGATTTAACGTCATTTTTCACTGAATGATTAGAGAATAGGCCGTTATTTTTAAAAGGGTTAAAATCGTTAAACCTCAAGAGAAAAAAAGAGCATGCTTTACACCGAGGAAACAAGGAAAAAATTCCTGAGGAAAAAGAGAACGATTCAGTATCCCAGGGCGGATGGGTGGAACATGCGTTGCCCCTTTAGGTTTGGTGTAATGCAAATTATTAAGAAAATTCTTCTTAGGTCGTTTTTACACTAACTACGACCTTCTGTTCTAATCGTTTCTATGTAGAATTTTCTGTTATTTTGACTTTTTTGATGACGATACTCAACCATTATTGTAGGGTGATTCGTGTTTTTAGAGTCTCTTTTATAGCAGGAACTTATTCTAGTTTGCACCTTAAAGGAGAAGTTTTAAAAGCATGAATGTCATGGGTTAAAACGATATTTTTCTAGGTTTACCCTTGCTTTTTTCCATATTTTCGGTCTTGATAACAATAGGAAGTTCTATGAGGGTTTTTTGAAAACTCTCTTTTTTATAAGGAAAATATGGCCCCGCTCCCTGAAATGGGTAAATGGCAAAAACGGTTATGGCCCGTTTATCCCCATGAGAACAAAAAATTTATTCCTATGGTTGTGATTATGTTTTGGGTTCTCTTTAATTATACGATTGTTCGAAATATCAAAGATTCGCTACTGGTGAACGCCCCTTACT
>CANGUX010000031.1 GCA_947457385.1 Holosporales bacterium | reverse complement strand
TCGTTTTAGGCATTTGTACAGGTTCCATCATGGCCTCCCTTCATGCATCGATACATCAGGAAACATGCTCTTCTTCCACCGTTTGCAAAGACTTTATAGATTGGGAAAACTTTGAATAGGGTTTGCTTTTTTTGGCCTATGGGGCGGCCCTTTTAAAGATCTCAATTCTCCTAGTGACTTCTAAAGAAAGAAGTTCTATCATTATAGTGTTGGGCCTGTAGTTCAGTTGGTTAGAACCCGCCGCTCATAACGGTGATGTCGCAGGTTCGAGTCCTGCCGGGCCCACCATAAATAAAGTCTTTACATACGCTCTTAAAGCCGTTTGATTCCTTGACCTAGAAAGGAAGAGCGCGGTATAAAGAGGATAGCATTTGACCTTTTTCATGAGGCATGAAATATGCAAAATCATACATCAAAAAGGAAGCTTTCTCTTGGATGGATTATGCTTCTTCAGCTTATTCCTTCTGCCTTTCTCCTTAAGGCATGGAATCAACCTTGTGCTGCCAGTCCTCTAGAGGCTCAAGTTCCTCAAGGTTCTTCCATCTTGCGACCTGCTTTTGTTGAAACCAAACGTGATTCACGAGAAGGATTTGCGGATATTATAGCGCCTCGTTTATCTGCCGTCGTCAACATTTCCATCACCCATGGATATTCTCGCAAACGTTACGGAAATGGAATGTCAGAATTTTCATTGCCAGAAGGTCCTTTGGGAGATGTGTTTCGTGATTTTTTTGGACAACCTCATTTTTTTGGGACTACCATTTCGAAAACCAATGGATCGGGGGTTATTATTAGCCCAGATGGACTGATTGTCACAAACTATCACGTGATTCAAAATGCACCTGAACAGAACATTCGTGTCACCTTAGATTCTGGAGAAGAACTGGCAGCAACGGTAGTAGGTTGTGATGTTCGCTCGGATCTTGCGCTTCTCAAAATTAATCCTGGCAGGAAGCTTACAGCTCTAACATGGGGCAATTCTCAAGACATGCGCGTGGGCGATTTGATTTTGGCTATAGGCAATCCATTTGGTTTGGGTGGAACAGTGACCAGTGGGATCATATCCCACACCAAACGCAATCTCCCAAGCAGAATGATTGGGGATACCACAGACGATATAGATTGGCTTCAAATCGATGCCCCCATTAATCAAGGAAATTCTGGAGGCGCCATCATTAACATGAAAGGAGAAGTGATAGGCATCAGCACCGCCATATATGCTCCGACTGGGGTACCTATGGGCATAGGATTAGCCATTCCTTCCTCCATTGCTTCTGTGATTGTTGAAGAACTTAAAGAAAAAGGATGCGTTAAGCGGGGGTGGATTGGTGTAAAATTAGGGGCTCCTCTTACCTCAGTTCTCTCTAAAGATTTAAACATAAAACCTTTGGAAGGCGTGCTTTTGGATGACGTTCTTCCTGGTAAACCTGCCGATAGAGCTGGCATTAAAGTAGGGGATGTGATTCTCAAAATGAATCACAAGCCTGTTCGTTCTCCTCAGCAAATCCGCACTTTGTTTTCTATGTTAAAGCCCAAAGAAACCGTCGTTCTGACCCTTTGGAGAAAAGAAGGTGAGCTGCAAATGGATGTACCAGTGGTCCTTGATGAAGAGGAAAATGCACCCAATCCACCTTTAAATGCAGAGGCATCTCCTTCTTTCTTGCTAAAACAGGCCAAGCCTATCCTAGGTTTAACTTTGGAAACTTTAAACAAGCAAACGCCATCTAATCCACAAGGGCAAGGACTACTCATTACCAAGATTGATGCAACGTCTCCTTTTCTTGTGCGGCATAGGCCTGATGATATTCTTCCTGAACCCGGAGATATCATTCTTTCAGTCAACCTCGACAGCCCCATAGACAGTATTGAAGCTTTTAGAGACGCTATCCAAGAAGCAAAAGCCGACGCCATACGATTGCAAAAAACAGAAACAACGCTTCTTGTGCTGCTCAAAAAACAAAACCAAGAAAAATTTCATCTTTCTATTCGCATTACGGATTTAAAAAACAGTCTTTAAGCCTTTAATCAATCTGGACGAGAGAGGACTGCTTCTTTCGTCCTTCTTGAATCAGCAGCAGTAAAGCACTCAAAAGAAAAATGGCTCCGACCCCTAACATAGGGGTAAGCACTTCCCCAAAAAAGCACCATCCCATGAAAGCGCTTGCAATCAATCGAATGGCACCTATGGGAATTAAAAACATCACATCAGCCCGATGCATGGCTTGATTTAAGCAGAGATGAGCTATAGCGCTTAAACCACCTAGACCTATAATAAGCTGCCATTGGGCCCAAGAAGGGATGATAAACGTAGAATAAGAGGCTAATAATCCTAATATGCCTAGCATACACAATAAAATAAACGTAGAAACCAAGGGATGAATCCTGGAAAGCAAGGCTTTGCTCATCAAATTTGTTGTAGAAAAAAACAAAGTCGCCATTAATGGCGCCAGAAAAGGGAAAACATACAGCAGAGTCGTTGTGGTGTGTGGTCCTATGGTCGTTTTATTCCCCCCAGGGGAATGACTCATAAAGATTCCCCCTATAATCCCTAGTCCTATGGCCCATATGCGTTTTTTTGTGACGTTTTCTCCTAAAAAAAACCATGCTCCAAAAGCGGTAGACACAGGCCCCAAAAACCCCAATGCAACACTTTGAAACAAGGATAATTTTTTAAGAGCATAAACCCATAGTATCACGCCCAAAAAAGAAACAAGGGCACGTCCCCAACATAATAGATTTTTGAAAAGCGCTGTAGGCACTTTAGGCAGCCATGGCCACAAAAAAAAAGCTCCAAAGGCATGCTCTAAGCCAATGATTTGAAGCATGGGCAACTGCAGTGCTTTGATTAAGGCATTGATCCCTACAAAACAAAAACAAGCGGATACTTTCCAAAAAATACTTTGGATTTCCTGGCTTTGCATCTTTAGTTCTCCTGAAAGATTTTTCTGCCACGCATGAAGGGGAATTCTAAGTCTTTTTTTCCATAGTGCCATGTTATTCAGGATCATGCCAGATAAAAATCTCTTGCTTATTTTCAGCTGCTTATTTTCTATACCTCTTGATGCTATGTACAATGGATCGTATACTAACAGTACGTTAATAAAATGGGGGGGGAGAAGTCACGCCTATGTGCATTGCGCGTTTCTTAAAAGGAGTGATTTTTTCTGCCTTATTAAGCTTTGTTATTCCGTTACATGCCAAAGAAGAAAAGGGCCATGAGGATCCTTTTGAGGAAGCTGTTTTAGAAGCGACGAGCCCTTATGCTACTTCCAATATAGATGCGTTATGTCCCCCCTCTTCCAATGGGCGGTTGCGTGCTTTTATAGAAGGCAGCCTTGGGTATGGAAAAGGATGGATCAATCCTGGAATTCGCTTTGAAAAGGATCCCAAATCCGTGGTGATTGCGCAGAATGCAGCGCTTTTTTCCGGGGAAAGCGTCAATTTTTTAAATTATGTTTCACGGAGAAAAAGCGCATGGGGAGGATTTTCTGGAGGCATTCATCTAGGTATAGATTACCGATTTCGTGATTCTTGCGCGACGCTTGGGGGCATGTTTGGTGGGAATTTGCTAAAAGTCACTGGCACGTCAGTCTTTCCTGTAATCACTGCTCCATTTGCTACTCCTGGGACACCGATCAGCAATCTTTCAGCATTTTACCTCCCCATCACATTTTATGATCGAGGCTATTATGATGTTGCGGTGCGTTTAGGAGGTATGTTTTTTCAATCCAATCTGCATCTTTTTTTCAAGGCAGGTTTAGCTTGGCATCGTGTTTCAGCAGAAGCAGAGCTTGCACCCAATGAAATGCTTATTTTTAGAGCAAAATATACAAGAGCAACCTTGCTGGGTTTAGGTGTTGATGTACAAATGTCTCCCAGATGTTTCGTTGGAGGCACACTGAATCTTCATGTTGGAAATATGCATCGACTTAATCCCGTTAATGCAGCATCGCTACCAGGTACGGCTATCTTACGCAATCGAGCTATGCTTTTAGAGGCCCTAGTCACCATCAAGTATGCTCTAAGCTTTTAAATTCGCTAAGGATCTGCCATCGTTTTTCGTCTATACTGAATTACACACTGTACGCTTAGTTTTTATGGCTTATGGCGTGATAACCCATCGCCTTGCATGGTATCCTATGTGTTTTTTTATAAGAAAGAATCGGTGTTTTGGTCGTTCCCAAGTTTTCGATATATGAATCTTATGGTTATGTTTCTAGATAAGGCTGTTTTTCAAAGTAACCCTGCCAAACGGCGTCGTAGTGGTGTGAAACAGCCTATATTGCTTGTAGCGCGCTTCTTTTTTTTCAGAATTATCTAAATTGGTTAAGCTAAATCCAATTCATTCTTTGTTGGACTTTTTCCAAACATAGGGCTACATTTCCTCAGATTCAATCATTAAGCTCAATCACTAAGCAGGCTTTTTTGAGGGTACGATTTTTCTTGAAACAGTATGAATGCGTTCCGTCAAAAGACTGTATCATTTATTTCATCTCATGGTGCATTGGACTTGTTTGAGGGGGCTCAACACTTACTCTTTTCCTATTTTCTTGCACGTATAACGCTAAATCTTTACAACTAAAACAACGCGGACCGGAAACCCTGGTATAGAATCATCAAAAATTCTACGCACTGATTTCATGCTTTGGAAATCAGATTTATCTACTTTTGGAAGGTATAAGAGCGTTAGCATATGAGTGGATGCTTTTTGATCTGCGTTTAAATCGTGAAACTCAGAGTCTTTAATAGGCAAAGCAAGATCTTTTCCATAGAAATAACGCTCTTCAGATAGCCTTAGAAAAAAACGACTCCATTTATCAGAAAAGTTTCGTGGATGCATCCTTGGATAATGAGTAGGCATCGTAGCATCGCTACGCATACCCAATGGCCATCTGAAAGGGATTATATGCGTGGGTTTCTAAATGCATAAAAAAATCTTCCCAGCTTTATATTGTTAATTGACACCTATAATCACAGTGCTAACGTTTCTTATTTCCTATAACAGCCGCTTTTACATATTAAACAGAATCACTTTTATTGAACCTCAACCATAATAAGCAAAAAAAATTAAAGTTTATTGCTTTGATATATTTATATCAAGGTTTTATTCCCCAATGGATAGCTACTATTCCAGAAGAAAGATTGCAAAATCCAACTTGAGAAAACCCTGCTTGATTGAGTTCCATGGCTAACATAGGTTGCGAAGGAAACTCTAGAATGCTTTTACGCAAATAATCATAGGGGGCACGATCTCCTGCAATTTTTTTACCTAACAAAGGTAACACTGAATATAAGTAAGCGTGATATATAGGCACTAAGCCTGCGTGAATAAGATGTGAGAATTCTAAGCAATAAAAAAAGCTTCCTGGTTTAAGAATTCTAAAGGCTTCCATCAAGGTTGCATGGCGATTTTCAACATTTCGCAAGCCAAAAGCAATGGTATATAAATCAAAATATGTATCTAAAAAAGGAGTTTTTTCGGCACCTGTACATGTCCATTGAATAGAATCCGAATATAATGATTTACTCTGAGCTTGAGCTATCATCGTTTCATTGGGATCTGCAAAATAGGCAAAAACTTCTTTCTTTTGTTCTTTTGCATATTGAAACACGAGATTTCCAATATCTCCTGTTCCAGAAGCCATATCCAGATAATGCATAGGAGAGGGCAATTGCTTAAAAGGAAGATTTTGGACAAAATAAGCTTTCCAGAATCGTTGCCACCCTAAACTCATAAGATCATTCATACGATCATAGTGAGGCGCAACTTTTGTAAATAGGTCGTGGATTGCTGTTTTAAAAGAAGCTTTCAAGGTTTTTTTAAAGTTAGAAAATATTTTTTCTAGTTTGAACGAAGATTAGACTATGATTCAATAGCTTGCAGGTTCAATAACCTTACGCCTATTAAAGAGCATTTTAAGGAATCACTTTAAATAGTATAAAAAATTGAGGATAATTTATCCGACCAAAATAAAAAAAGATTTTTTGTATAATCTATTTAGAACAAGAATAATAGGGAAAAAAAATGAATAAACTTTAGAAAAACTAATATGAATGTGAATCAAGCCAATGGGGCGATTAGTACTGGTTAGCTAAAAGAGTTACCTCTCTTACACACCCAGCCTATCAACGTGGTGGTCTTCCACGGCCCTCATAGGGAAAATCGATCTTGAGGTTAGTTTCCCACTTAGATGCTTTCAGCGGTTATCTATTCCGTACATAGCTACCCAGCACTGCCCTTGGCATGACAACTGGTACACCATCGGTACGTCCATCCCGGTCCTCTCGTACTAAGGACAGATCCTCTCAATTTTCCAATGCCCACGGCAGATAGGGACCGAACTGTCTCACGACGTTCTGAACCCAGCTCACGTACCACTTTAATTGGCGAACAGCCAAACACTTGGGACTTGCTTCAGCCCCAGGATGTGATGAGCCGACATCGAGGTGCCAAACCTCCCCGTCGATATGGACTCTTGGG
>CANGUX010000030.1 GCA_947457385.1 Holosporales bacterium | reverse complement strand
TATTTATAATAAAAATAGATATCACACAAAGGAAAATTTTTCATGAAAAATGTATCATATCGTGCTTTTCTTGTCCTGAGTTTATGGGCAAGCGCCGCCCCTGCTTTTGCAAGCTACAAAGAGGATTATAGAAAAGAGTTCGAGTTAAAAACAAAGACAGGCCCTAGCCTTACTTTTGAAGAAAACATAAAAGCAGCAAGAAAAAACTTAGCGCTCTTGGAAGAAAATCATTTAAAAATAGACGCGTTGGTAAGCGCTAGCGCAAATCAAGCCTCCATAGAAAAGAAGCCCCAAAATAAGCTAATAGATGAACAATACATAATGCTTCACAATAAAATCAACAATCAAAGGGACGAATTAAAAGAAAAAGATATCAAAATTACAGAGCTTGAAAAACTTTTAGAGGAGTTTTTAAACCCGCCCAAACAACAACCAGATTGGAATGTAAATAGCTTGTTAGAAAAGATAAGACATCTAGAAAATACTATAAAAAATGGAAAAGATAAAAACAATTTCGATTTTTGCGATGAAAAAGAATACTTGAAGAGAGAGATAAAGGATAAAGAAGAAAGAATTAGTGAATTAGATGAAAGAATTATGAAATTATATACAGAAAATGATCAACTATTGGCGCAAATAAAAGCGGCACCTCATGGTTTTTCAGAACATGAGGAAAAACGGCGGATTGAGGAGATAATATCTGCAAGAAAAAATATTGCATCTTTAGAGGCAGATGTAGAGTTTCTATCTGATGAAAACAAACGGTTGAAATTTAAGGTAGAGCAGCTATCTTATGAAAACAAGCACTTGAATCTCGAGATGGAGGATAGACTAAAATTAGCTTCTATACTAATAAAAGAAAGGGAAGATCAAATAAGAGAAGGGGAAGATCGAATGCATTTAATGGAAGCGCAAATGCGTTTAACGGAAGAAGAACTTGAAAAAATAGATCCACTAAGAAAAGCAATTGAAGTAAAGATGAATGAAAATAAAATGCAAGCCCAAGAGATAGATTCATTGAAAAAAGCATTGGTTAATAAAAAATAAAACTGAATCAATAAAAAGTTAAAAAACGATTTCTTTTGGGGATAGAGAAGATTCTTTTTCTATCCCCTTTTTTTATCATATGAATATCCTGTGAATGTTTTTTGAATGTAAAAAAGTTTTTTATTGTTAAAAGTGAATAAATTTTCATTTTTTTTAAATTTACTATTGCAAGCCTATTGTTTTTATTTATAATAAAAATAGATATCACACAAAAGAAAATTTTTTATGAAAAATGTATCATATCGCGCTTTCCTTGTACTCAGTTTATGGGCAAGTGCCACCCCTGCTTTTGCAAGTCATGAAAAGTATGAAAGACCGCAAAAGGGCTATCGTCAACCACCTACTTTTGAAGAAAACATAGAAGCAGCAAAAAAAAACTTAGCGCTCTTGGAAGACAAATCTTTGAAAATAGAGCGCTTGTTAAAGCAGATGCCCCGCAATGAGTCCATAGATGAACACTCAATAATTGCAATACTTTCTTTTAATGATGAACTCCAAAAGAAAATAAAAGAAAAAGACAATAAAATTGAAAATCTCAATAAAGTTTTAGACGAGACCTTGGAAAACGCAAAGGGATCTGTCCCAATTAAAGTGCAAAATGAAGAAAATCGGAGAGTAACAGCATTGGAAATGGAGATAAAAAATCTAAATTTTGAAAACAAAATGCTCTATAATAAGCTAAAGACTGATAGTCATAGTCTCGAAATAGAGGGTTTAAAAAATAAAGTAGCACGCCTAGAGTGGGAAAATCAACAACTATCAAACAAACCAGGATCTTCAAGCCCTATTTTTGCAAAACAAGAAAAAGAACATTTGATGAATAAAATAAATGAATTACATATAAAAAATGAGGATCAATCGAATATAATACGAAATCTAAAAGATGAAAAAAAACTCTTAACATTTTTAAAAGATAATAATCAGGATACGTTAAAACAATACTGTCTTTATTTAGAAAAAGAATTCAACGAAACTCGTGAAGTTTTAGAGAACCTATTGAATAAAAACAAGGAATTGGATCTTGATCTAAATAATCAAAAGGTAGCCTATATGAAACGAGTAAAAGAAATGGATAACCACATTAACGAACTAAAACGAGAATGTGAAATGTTAAATAAAAAGATACAAGAAAAATCGGAAGAATCTAGAAGAACCATAGAAGAAAGGGATAAGCAAATTATTTCACTAAAAGACACAAATGCAACATTAACGGATCAAATTAAAAAAAATCAGAAGAAATAGAAAAATTGACTAAAAACATAAAAATGAATCAATAAAAATTTGAAAATAATTTATTTTTGGGATAGAGAGGATTCATTTTCTATCCCTTTTTTAATTTTTGATTGATCAGCAGAAATGCCTTTCTTTGTCTTATGGTTTGAAAACATAATAATAAATTTAAAAACCTGTTCATTTTCTTCGAAAAAGTGAGCACACAGGCAAAACACAGCTCATCTATTGCCATTTTCTTAGAAAAGCAGGCCATCTTTGACCTATCAAACAAAAGAGTTGTTTGCTTCCGAGAAAAAAACAACTCAGCTCAATGCACCTAATGTGCCCTGAACATTTCATGCAAAAAAAAAACTTTTATTTTATCTCATTAGCAGACAAGATAAAAGCTTAGTCATTCAGCTTGAAAAAAAGAAATAGATTTTAATGCAATCGTTAGCAAATTTCAACAAACCATACACCTTAAACCTAAGTGCAAGAGTAAGAGAATGATTGTCATCAGACGCCATGAAGAAATGAAGCTGGCACATAAAGGAACTGTTTTTCATTTCTTCTGCAACTAACCCATCAGAAAAGCAAGTCAGAGGGCCTATTCACCACAACAAAATAGTCTTGCATACTTCTTAGACAATACGCAACTTCTTCAAAAAACCATGAGCCCTTAGGAAAACGCTACTCTGTTGTATGCTTTTGTGGCTGAGCGCTTTATATACTCTGGCCTATCCACTGACTTTCAAAGCAAGAAGACGTTTAGAGGTTTCTTCAACCGTTGCTTTAAGATCCTTCATAAAAACAGGCATCGTAAGCCCTTGAGGCATGGGAGGTAAAAATCTAAGGATAATGATCCCTGGTTTTTTAAAAAAAGTACGCCGTGCCCAAAAGGCTCCAGAATTAAGGGCTACTGGAATGACAGGAATATCGAGTTTCCGATATAAAAAGAAAACCCCCTTGTAGTATGTAGGATCCGTTCCCAAAGCAGAGCGGGTTCCCTCTGGAAAAATAACAATAGGTCGACACTTTTGAACCCCCACCGTGCGGGTTATTTCTATAAAATCCACCCTATTGCGAAAAGATTTACGCCCACGAGAAACTGGAATCATATCGAGTTTCCAAAAAAACCACCCTACCAATGGAATAGAAAAAAGACTTTTCTTCATGAAAAAAGTGGGATTTTCTACAAGGGTGCTGAATACCAGCGTCTCCCACACCGATTGATGCTTGGATGCCAAAATGTAAGGCCCTTTTTTCGGAAGAAGCTCTACTCCTTCAACCCGATGCGTCAAGCCCAGAGCGTATTTTGCCCCCCTGAAAATGCCTTTCGCCCAAATACGCGATAAAAGAAAACTCCAACGTGATGGACATACTAAAAGAGGAATAATACAAACAGATACCATAAATGTCCAAGAAATAGCCCAAAAATAGAAAGCAAGATGTTTTAATACTATCGCGCTTTTCATGAAAGCTTCTTTTAATAGATGCATCGTTTTAAAAGTACGTCAAGGGCCTATTCTTTCAGGATAATAAACCTTTTCAAACTTTGCGAGATCGCCATAAACAAATACACCTTTCTTCTAAAAAAGCAGTCCCATACCACAAAACAAGCGTTGCTTTAGGAAACACAAGACCAAAAGAAAGCTATTTTTTTGCTTTTCTTAAGGCCTAAAAAACGAAATCCTATGCGCCCTAAGTGACTATAGAAAAAATAAATGCAAAAAAGATGCCTTGAGAGAGTTATTTTTTCCAATTTATCCTCTATACTCAAAGAAAAACTATTTTCAACATCATGTCTAATTCTTCTGCTCCATCTCCACTTAGTCTTTACCGCAATATTGGCATTATGGCCCACATTGACGCCGGCAAAACAACCACCACCGAACGCATTCTTTATTATACGGGCAGGACGCATAAAATTGGAGAAGTGCACGAAGGAACAGCGGTGATGGACTGGATGGTGCAAGAGCAAGAACGCGGCATTACCATTACTTCCGCAGCTACAACGTGTTTTTGGAAAGATCACCGCATTAATATCATTGATACGCCAGGTCACGTAGACTTTACCATCGAGGTAGAGCGGTCTTTGCGTGTTCTGGATGGGGCTGTCGCTGTTTTTGATAGCGTTGCAGGCGTAGAACCTCAATCTGAAACCGTATGGCGTCAGGCCAACAAATATAAGGTTCCACGCATCTGTTTTATCAACAAAATGGACCGCTTGGGCGCCGATTTTTTTCGTTGTGTTGAAATGATCCAATCCCGTTTAGGCAGTGTCCCTGCTGTGCTGCAATTGCCTATTGGAAGTGAGTCTAATTTTATTGGAGTCATTGACTTGGTGTTGATGAAAGCCATTGTTTGGCATGCTGAGCATCTTGGAGCAGAATTTAGCTATGAAGATATTCCAGAAAACATGCTGGAACTGGCGCAACGCTACCGCGAAGCTTTGCTGGATTTAATCGTAGAACAAGACGATGCCTTGTTGGAAAAATATCTTGAGAGCCATACGCTCAGTGAAGCAGAAATTAAACACTGCATTCGCTTGGGGACCTTGAAATTCTCCTTTGTTCCGGTTCTTTGTGGTTCTGCCTTTAAGAATAAAGGCGTGCAAACCTTGTTAGATGGCGTATTAGATTATCTTCCTTCCCCATTAGATGTGCCCCCCATGGAAGGACTCATTCCTGGCACGGACGAGAAAAGCATTCGTCTTCCTGATCCTAAAGCCCCTCTTTCGGGTTTGGCTTTTAAGATTGCCAACGATCCATTTGTGGGATCTTTGACCTATTTTCGTATTTATTCTGGGACCATCACGGCTGGAACCATGCTATTGAATTCTGTCAAAGATAAGAAAGAAAGAATTGGGCGCATGTTGCAAATGCATGCAAACTCTCGCGAAGACATCAAGGAAGAATCTGCTGGAGGGATTGTGGCCCTTGCAGGACTGCGTTTGACCGATACAGGCGATACGCTCTGCGATCCATTACACCCCATTATCTTAGAGCGCATGGAATTTCCTGAACCCGTTATTTCTATTGCCATAGAGCCAAAAACAAAAGCAGATCAAGAAAAAATGGGGGCGGCGTTGGCGCGTTTATCCTCGGAAGATCCTTCTTTTCGTTTCAGTAGCGATGCCGAAACAGGCCAAACCATTGTGGCAGGGATGGGTGAACTGCACTTGGAAATTATTGTAGATCGCATGAAGCGCGAGTTTAAGGTGGAGGCCACGGTTGGAAATCCACAAGTCGCTTATCGCGAAACCATTTCACGCGCCTATGAAATCGATTATGTTCATAAAAAACAAACAGGAGGAGCAGGTCAATACGCCCGCATCAAAGTGCGTTTTGAGCCACTAGAACCAGGTGAAGGATTTGTCTTTGTCAGCGAGATTTTTGGAGGCTCTGTGCCAAAGGAATACATTCCATCTGTGGCCAAGGGCATTGAAGTTTCCAAAGAAACGGGGGTACTGACAGGGGCCCCTATGATCGACTTTAAAGCGACGTTGTTGGATGGGGCCTACCATGATGTAGACTCTAGCGCATTAGCCTTTGAAATTGCTGCACGCGCTGCTTACCGTGAAGGTATGTTAAAGGCTTCGCCTAAGGTTTTGGAACCCATTATGACCGTAGAAGTGGTGACCCCAGAAGAATATATGGGGGATATCATCGGGGACCTTAATAGTCGTCGAGGAAGCATTACCGGCATGACACAACAGGCCAATGCTAGGGTCATTGCGTCCACGGTTCCGCTTTCGTGCATGTTTGGCTATGTGAGCACCTTGCGTTCCCTTTCTCAAGGACGTGCTATTTATTCTATGGAATTTAGTCATTATCGCGAAGTCCCCAAAAATATTGTGGAAGAATTAGCGAAAAAATAGACCTCATGATCTGAGCATAATAGACTCCAAACTTTTATGCTCCGGTCAAAAAATTTAGGTTAAAAGCATCGTCCATAATCGTAGGGTTTTAAAATAAATAAGCATAAGGTAAAAAAACTTGTATTTTATTCCTTAAATCACGTCAAAAAATGGATATTATTATTTATCCTTTTTTTGTATGCTTTTTCATGCGTGTGATAGGTTTTTTGAAAAAATAAGGCATTTTATGAGGTTAGGCCCTATCGTGGTTTATGTCCCCAATGTCAAACAGTTTATGGTTTTTACAAAAAAATAAAATTAAAAGATTCATAGAAAAGTAAAAATTAGGGAAAAACAATTTATCTTTTTTGCGAAAAATGCGCCTTAACACCATAAAACAGCAAATCATGGGCAGATTCTTCACAAGGCCCTCAGCGTTACACGTGCAAGGCTTCCAAAAAAGATTGTGAAAAAGATTCTATTTCCCATGAAACAAAAGAGAGCATTACAGGTCTTTTTATGGAACGCATTGCGTGCCGGGTTGTGTCGTGTGGTCCACGCCACTCAGGGGTGGTTGCAGCAAGTTGTGCGTGCGAAAGTTTGCACTCAAACTCTTTTAAAAAAAGCCGGCTTAGGGTAATTAGGGATTGCATGTGATAAAAAGCTCTCTTATATGGGGAGAGAAATGCAATAAACAATAAATTGGGTTTGCTTTAAACCAAGATTACTAGAATTCTTTGTGAAAGGATACAAACGCTTTCCTGAATTTTACCCGGTGTTAAGACACTATCCTAAAAAAGCAATGCTATAAGTCATATGGAGCGCTCAACGCTATACAATAAGCAATCATTTGTAAGACAGAGTGGGTTTCTAAAGCTAAAATCATAGGAGCGCTATGGAGATGGGTGTACACCACACCAGTCAATATAAACGACTCTTCTCTTATCCAAGAGCGATTCCTAAAAAAACTATGAACTTCATGTTTTGTAAAAGAAGCTATCAAAAGGATCCATAAATATTTTACAACAATACACTTTTTTATGCTCTAACACACCAAAGGATAGAATAGATACGCTTTTTTCATATCGTTATAGACTGTTTTCTCATGCGCAGATGATGTAGAGCTCAAGTAAAGTCATCTATGTTGCACCCAATATAAAAAGAATCGTTCCATTTTCTTTTAAGGTATGACTTAAATAGTTCTTCAATAAGAAATTGTCTATACCATCCGTCAATACACACATCATGCCGATAAACCCTATAAAGACATCGTCATGAAAATGCCTTGTCAGGATAGCGCACTGCAGCATTGAACACAATAACGTAATGCCGACCTAAAAATGTTTTTATATATCGTTTTGCGCTATGATTCCTACACGCTGACAGCGAATTACCTAATCCCCAGTGCAAATACGCTGTACCAGTTGCTCTACAGTTGGAACAAAGCCATTGGCATAAAAAGGATCTTCCGCAAAGCGATAGGCGTTATGTCCAGCAAACACCAAATTGTCTTCTACCGATCCTCCATGGGCCACATCTTGCAAGGTTTTTTGAATGCAAAACGATCTTGGATCAGCTTTTTGTCCTGTTGAACCCAGCGTTTGATGCCAATTGCTGAAACGACAGGCACTAAGGCACCCCATACACTCAATCTGGTCTCTGTGAATTTCCTGAGCCTGTTCTTCACTTACAAAAATAAGGGTTTGATCTGGCGTTTTTAGCCCGCATGTGTAACCTTGATTGATCCAACTTAATACTTTTTCTATATCGCCAGATGTGACATAGACCACTCTATTTCTTGGCCCAAAGCCAAACGGAACATGATGCTCTCCGGTAGGAATATCACAATAGGATACTTGACGCGCTGAACGTTCCCGCAAGGCTTGCAAAAAGGGATTGTGGATGGCAGAAGAATAAAATCCCGTTGGACTAAATTGATTCAACAAAACATCACCCGGTTTCAGGGTCATTAACTTCTTTTTCCATGCTTCTGAAATCGGGCTTTCTTGGGTTAAAAGAGGACGGGTTCCAAACTGAAACGCAATGGGACCTAGGTCTTCGTTATCCATCCACTCTTGCCACTCTTTCAAATGCCAAACTCCTCCTGCCATCACAATGGGCGTATGAAACAATCCAACCTCACGCATGCTCTTTCTTAAGGCTACAACACGCTCATACGGATCTTGAGGTTGCAAAGGGTCTTCCTGATTGCTCAGTCCATTGTGTCCGCCTGCACGCCAAGGATCTTCATAGACAATAGCCCCCATCCAATCTGAAAATTTATGATAAGCTCTTTTCCACAGCGCCCGAAAAGCTCTAGCAGAAGAAACAATGGGCACATAAAATACTTTAAACTGAGCTGAAATTTGTGCCAAACGATAGGGCATGCCTGCCCCACACGTGATGCCATCAATCAGCGCATGAGATTTTTCAAGAATCCCTTCCAGAATTTCCTCAACTCCTCCCATTTCCCAAAGCACATTCATGTGAATACGACCCCGCCCCTTTGCTTTTTCATAGGCAATGCGAGCTTGCTGAATCCCACCCTCAATGGCAAAACGAATAAGCTCATGATGACGCTCTTTTCGTGTTTTACCTGAATAAATTTGAGCAATCTTATTTCCATTATCATCAAAGGCATCGGCATTGACTGCTGAAAACGTTCCCACCCCCCCTGCAAAGGCCCAAGCTCCTGCACTGATCCCGTTGGAAATAGAGATTCCTTTTCCCCCTTCAATCAGAGGAAGCATTTCTTTCCCTGAAATAAATACGGAAGAAAGAGGTTTCACCGCATGTCTCCCTTAATGAATGGTGCATTTTTAGCTTAACGGAAAAAAATCTTTTAGACGAGCCATATTCTCGTTTGTCTTAAAAAATAAGCTATTTCTAACTTTATTTTCTCAAAAGTTATGCAATAAAAAAAGAAAGCTTTTTTAATTTACTATTACTAAAAAAGCTTTCTTTGACAATAAAAAAAATAAAAAATTACTTTTGTATTAAAAAAGCTATTTTTTATTTTTTGTCTGTTGGTGCTGCTTCTGCTG
>CANGUX010000029.1 GCA_947457385.1 Holosporales bacterium | reverse complement strand
CGTCCTTAGAGAATCCAAAATCCACAAAGGCGCCAAAATCCAAGAGCTTTACAACCGTCCCTTGGTACGTTTCTCCCGCAACGGGGCTTCCCATAGTCATTTTTATTCTGCCTGTTTAATGCTAAGTTTTACACGTCCTCGGTCATCCAAGCCCAAGAACTTTACCCGAACCTTATCCCCTATTGAAAGCACACTGTGAATATCTTCCACACGATTGGGTGAAATTTCACTGATGTGTACCATACCGTCTTGGGCAAACCCAAAATTGATAAAAGCTCCAAACTCCATCAATTTTACAACGCTTCCCTGATAGGTTTCTCCCGCAATAGGAGATCCCGTAAGCTGCTTAATCCGACTTTCAGCTTGTTGCAATCCAAGGCTGTGACTTGAAAACACGGTCACCACGCCATCTTCGGACACATCAATCTTAGACTTTGTCTTTTCACATAGCTCACGAATGGTCTTACCACCTGGACCAATGAGATCCCGAATCCTATCGTTAGGAATTTTCATGGTAAGAATGGCCGGAGCATGTGGACTCACTTCTATTCGAGCAGAACTAAGGGTCTGAGAAGCCATAATCGATAAAATATGAAGACGGCCAACCTTAGCCTGATCAAGTACTTTTCCCAGTAAAGCATTGGAAAAAGGCTCTCCCTTTAAATCCATCTGCAATGCTGTGATCCCTTTTTCAGTTCCCGCCACTTTAAAATCTGTATCCCCTAGATAATCTTCTGTCCCGGAAATATCAGATAAAATAGCCAATTCTTGTCCCTCTTTGACCAATCCCATGGCAATGCCTGCTACAGGGCGCACATTTGCCAGCCCAGCATCCATCATGGCTAAGGAAGCACCGCATATCGTTGCCATAGAAGAAGAGCCATAGGATTCTGTAATTTCCGATACCACACGAATCGTATAGTTATTCTTAGGAGGCAGAACCGAATGCAACGCTTTCCATCCCAATTTAGCATGCCCTACCTCTCTCCGACCTGTGGGGCCCATTTTTCCCGTTTCTCCCACCGAAAAAGGAGGAAAATTGTAATGCAACATAAATGGATCCCGATAGGTTCCCGATAACCCATCTACCAGCTGAGAATCATCTCGCCCCCCTAACGTTACCGTAACGAGAGCTTGTGTTTCTCCTCGTGTAAACAAAGCGCTTCCATGGGTGCGTGGCAATATCCCCACTTCACACATGATAGGGCGAACCTCATCTAATCTCCGTCCATCAAGACGTGTCTTAGTGGACAAAATATGATGACGCGCATGATAACGCCATACCTCATAAAACACAGAACCCGAAAGAACAGAACAATATCCCTTCTCTTCTAACGACTCACATATCTCTTTTTTCAAAGCACTTAACTTATGATTACGCTCTCTTCGATCCACTATAGAAGCCAAGTCCTTCCAATGATCTTTCCCCTGCTCTTCTATGAGCTTGTGCAACTCATCCCGTTTTTCACACGATTTTTGATAAGAAAAAGGATGTTTCCCAGCTTGATCTTTTAATTTTTGGATCAACCCTAAAACAGGAAGGATGGATTCGTGTCCAAGCTGCAAAGCCTTCAGCATAAAAGCCTCATCTCGCTCGTCCATCTCTGATTCCACGACGACGATGCCTTCTTCTGTGCCCGCAATCACCAGATCTACTGAAAGATCTTCTTCTTTACTGGGGTTTAAGACCAGTTCATTGCCGTCGTATCCGACACGCACCCCTGCTGCCAAAGCTTTGATGGGAAGCCCTGAAAGCGCTAAAGCTGCTGAAGCACCAATCAAAGCTGTGATGACTGAATCTGCTTCAGGATCAAAGCTAAGCACCGTACAAATGATTTGAACTTCATGGGTAAAATGAGAAAGAAAGAGGGGGCGCAACGTACGATCAATCAACCGAGACGCCAACACTTCTCGATCTGAAAGTTTACCTTCCCTTTTCATAAAACCGCCAGGAATTTTCCCAGCAGCAAAAAACTTTTCTTGATAAAATACAGAAAGGGGAAGAAAATCTACAGAGGGAGAAGCCTCATGAGACGGAACAACCGTACACAAAACCCGCGTATCCCCATAACTGGCCATCACCGATCCCATAGCTTGACGCGCAATTTTTCCTGTTTCCAAAGATAAAATTCGACCTGCCCATTCCATTTCTTGTTGATATACCTTAAACATTAATAATTTAATTCCTTTTTAGTAAAAATGTGCGCGTTGAAATAGTTTGCTTTTTCTTGTTTGTTTTATGATGCAAGACGCGCTTTATAGAATTTTTCCCATTCAAAACAGCCTGAACACACGCGTTTGAGAAACGCACCTGTACATCTTTGGCTCTCTCCATCTAATGACGCAATCCTAAAGACTGAATCAATCCCTGATAACGAGAAACATCCTTGCGTTTTAAATAAGCTAAAAGAGACTTTCTTCTGCCCAGAAGAATCATTAATCCCCTTTTACAATGAAAATCTTTTCTATGAATTTTGAGATGTTCTGAAATCTCTAAGATTCGATGCGTCATCGCAGCAACTTGAACCTCTGGTGATCCTGTATCGTCAGGACTGCGCCTGAATGCCTGAAGATCGCTATTCATGATACCTCCCAAAACATCGAAACGGACGAAGCATGGCTCCCCGATTCTGATCTAAAATGACACGAGTCAGCGCCACTAGAGACTGCTGACAAAAACACGCCCAAACTTGTCCGACCCTTATGGGATCCGTTAAGATTGGCGTTGAAACTTCGCCTCCCTTCCATAACATCTCCTTTTCCCATACTTCTACTTCATGACGCTGAATCCCTCCAAGAACACTTTCTGGGAGGCACATCATCGCCACTCTCTCTTTGTAATCCCTTTCTTCAAAAAAATCTAGCCCCCATCCTGATGTAAATGGACCGACTTGTGTACGGTGCAATGTGGTAATGTGTCCTTCTGTGTGTAAGGCATGGGCCAAATCTCTTCCTAAACTTCGGACATAGGTTCCACTGCCACAGGTGACTGAAAAACAAGCCTGATCCGTGTGGAAAGATTGCAGGCTAAGAGCATGAATTTGAATGAAACGTGGCGTTAAAGCAAAGGATTCTCCGCGACGTGCCCGTGTATAGGCAGGAGTCCCTTGAATCTTGGCCGCTGAATAATGAGGAGGGATCTGGGAAATCGTCCCTAAAAAATGAGGGAGAATGTCCAAAATTTCCTTTTCGTTTGGGCGAACACAAGAGGTCGCGCACACCTCGCCTTCGCAATCTTCTGTGGTGGTTCTTTCCCCCCATTTTACGGTAAATTCATAGGTTTTTGGGTGCGTCATAAGAAAAGGAATCAGTCGCGTTGCCCGCCCCAAAGCAATGGGCAAAAGCCCCGTGGCCAAAGGATCTAAGGTCCCCCCATGGCCTACCTTATCGCCTCTTGTTAGCCCCCATAAACGCTTAATACGCGCTGTGACTCTGGAAGAATGCATCCCTTTGGCCTTGTTCACCAAGACCCATCCCCAAGGCGCTTCCAGAACGCGCTCTGTTTTACACATATCCATGGCAGGCTCCTCTAACACAACCCCCAAAAACCATACCTACTTTCCAGTTGCTTTAAGGATAGCTTCTCGGAGTGCCGGAAGATCTAAGGCATCATGAATGGTAATCATTTTCCTTGGTTCTTGCTTGACGAACAAAAAAACAGTTGGAACTTCTGTAATATTCAAATGTTTTTTATCTTGAACTCTTTTATTAAAAAGAGCTTGAAGAAGAGTTTTGTCTTTCAGAAAATGTTCAATATTCTTCTTTTCATGATCGGAGGCACAAAGGTCTTTACAATACCGTTCTAATTTAGCCAAAGATTCAGCCTCTGTTTTTTTAATCCAAGTAAACTCTGGTAGGGTCGAAAGGGCATAGGCCTCTCTTTTCAAGCGTAATGCTAAATTTTTATTTCCCCAAATCATGGCAGATGCTTTTAAACTCAGCGGATCTGCAGGGTAATCACGTAAAATAATGGCAAATTTCTCTTCTGAAACGTATTCTTTTAAAAATGGAAGAATTTCAGTGTAAAAGCGCGCACACACAGGGCATGTCATAGACGTAAATACAAATAAGACGGCTTGTGCCTGGTGTGGATTTCCCAAAACTTCTTGAAAATCCCCTTCTCTTCCTTTCTCTGAAATGTACTGATCTTTAATGTATCGGATCTTATCCGCTTCTTTTTCAGGAAGAGAAGCCGTCACCTTAAAGCAAATCCCAACGGTCATCATGAAAAAAGCAGCTTTTTCCCACCACGATGAAACGCCTCTCTGTTTCAAAAAAGTCCTATCCATAATACCCTTCCTTTTTAGGCTCTTACTACCAAGAGTTCATCTTGCTCGGGCTGTGTTGTCAAGCGTTGGATTTGCGCTCCACATTGTGCGAGTTTTATTTCCATCCCCTCATAACCACGATCCAAGTGGTACACACGACGAATAATGGTGGTGCCCTCTGCGGCCAATGCAGCTAGGACCAAGCTGGCAGAAGCCCTAAGATCCGTAGCCATAACAGGGGCCCCCATCAATCGTTTTTGTCCAAAAACAACGGCATGGTTTCCCTCTAATTCAATATGCGCTCCCATGCGGATCAGCTCGCAGACATGCATAAACCGATTGTCAAAAATGGTTTCTGTAATCTCAGAAGTGCCTTGACCTAAAGTCGCTAAGGCCATAAATTGTGCCTGAAGATCCGTGGCCATTTCGGGAAACTCTCCTGTCCTCATGGAAAAAGCCTCTAGAGCGTCGCTGGCCATGACACGTATCGTATTAGGCGTTACCTCTTCAACCACAGCGCCAATTTTCCGAAGAAGATCGACCGCCGCCATCACAAGAGAAATATCTGCATTTTCCAAGAGAAGGTTTCCGCGTGTGATGGCAGCTGCCACCATATAAGTCCCTAATTCAATGCGATCTGGCAGAATTTTGTGTTGCGCCCCGCCCAAAGAAGATTGTCCTTGAATCCATAGCGTACTGCCCTCTCTTTCAATCACTGCGCCCATTTTTTTTAAGCACGTGATGAAATCTCCTAGTTCTGGCTCTAATGCGACATTTTTAAGGCAGCTTTCTCCCTCGGCTAAGACCGCTGCAAGCAATACATTCATCGATCCCGTTACGCTCACTTTAGGGAATTCATACATGCCTCCTCGAACGCGTCCTTTAGGTGCTTTAGCCACAATATAGCCATGCTCAATGTCGATAGTGACGCCCAAAGCCCTAAGTCCATCTAAATGGAGATTAACGGGACGTGCTCCTATGGCACATCCTCCTGGCAACGAAACTTCTGCCTCTCCGCAACGCCCCAAGAGCGCACCTAATACAAGAATCGATGCACGCATTTTTCTCACACGCTCATAAGAAGCCCGAGTAGACGTCACACGGTGGGTTTTTAACACAAAATAATTGTGCAAGCGCATGATGGAAGTGCCCAATTCTTCCAAAATTTCTTGGAGCGTATGCACATCCCCTACAAGAGGAACGCCCTCGAGCGCAAGGGGCTGATCGGTTAAAAGCCCCAATGCCATCAGAGGAAGTGCTGCATTTTTTGCCCCATTGATTACGATGGTTCCACACAGGGGGATGCCCCCTGTCACATGCATACACTCCATCAAACAACACCGTTAATATTTTTGACAAGTGTAGCATATCTTGCCAAAAAACGCACTTCTTTGGTTATAACAAAAAAATGCATGATTTCATTTCAATGTTGTTGTTTCTTCTAGTATTCCATCTTTAAGCATAAAATAACGATCTGCATATTCCATTAAACGCGCATCGTGGGTGATCACCATCATCGCTGTGCCTTCTTGTTTGGCTTGGGTGTGCAACACTTCCATGACCAAGCCAATGGATGCTGCATCTAAGGAAGCTGTGGGCTCATCTGCCAAAATAATTTTGGGTCGATGTACCAATGCACGTGCAATGGCTACACGTTGTCGCTGTCCTCCTGAAAGATGGGCAGGATGGGACAAAAGAACGGATTCCAGTCCTAAAGCCACGAGGATTTTTTTTGCTAAAAAATCCCTTTCTTCCTGAGAAATAGACGGCATAAGATAAAGAGGCAAACAAACATTCTGCATGGCGGTTAAAGATGCCCTCAAATTATGATGTTGAAAAATATATCCAATGGCATGGTGTAAAGCTTGAGGAAATGGATGCCCAACCAATTCGTGGCCCAATACAGAAAGATGGCCACGATAGGCTTTTCTTAATCCACCTATCAACGTTAATAAAGTAGTTTTCCCTGAACCTGAGGGGCCCGTCACGATAACGATTTCCCCTTTTTCCACGCGAAATGTGACGTCTTGCAGGATATCTCCTTGCAAGCGTTCTTTGTCCGCCCCATGATGAGGATAGGCAAAACCTAGCCCTTCACTTAGGATGACTGGGGGTTCACCCTCTGATGCTGCCATAACGACCTCCTTAAGATGATTCTGATCTATTACCGTTTTTCCATTAAAAGAGAGTGCTCTCGAAATGAAAAGTAACCATTTTTTCCGACAATAAAATGGTCCAGTACACGAATCGTAAAAGGAAATAAACTGATTTGTAAATGACGTGTTAATTCAATGTCGGCAGAGGATGGCTTTGGATCTCCTGAGGGGTGATTATGCACCAGAATGAGGTTTGAGGCATTTAATTCTAGGGCGCGCCGCAAGACCTCACGTGGGTATAGGGGAACCTGATCAAGGGTGCCCCATTGCTGAATCTCATCTTGAATTAAATGGTATTTTCGGTCTAGGAAAAAAAGCCGGAATTGCTCTACGCTAAGATGCATCATCATCAAACGACAATATTCAATAACTTTTTCAGAATTGTTTAAAATCGGACCTTTTTTTAGATCTTCCAACAATATTCGCCTAGAAATTTCTTGAATCAATTGCAGTGCAAAAAAAAGCCCGGGATGGGATTGCAGCGTCACCGTTCCCATGACACACCCCAGAGAGCCCATTTCTTGAATCAGGGTTTTGGCTTCTGGCTTGACATCTTTGCGTGGGAAGACCCAATACAAAAGGAGCTCTAAAATCTCATAGTCAGGTAATGCAATAGGATCTAACAAAAATCGCTGACGTAATCGTCTACGATGGCCATAATAATGGGGAACTTTTAAGACATTTAAAGAGTCAATTTTAGGCATAGGAGACAACATTCCCTAAGATAGCCATTGTGTGAAAATTTCCACCCCCGTTTCAGTGACGCCTAAGGAATGCTCGAATTGAGCAGAAAGCCTGCGGTCGCGTGTCACAGCGGTCCAATTATCCGCTAGAATTTTAATGGGATAGGCTCCCATGTTCACCATAGGCTCAATGGTAAAAAACATGCCTTTTTTCAAAGGAATCCCTGTTTTAGGACGTCCAAAGTGCAGCACTTCGGGTGCACCATGAAACACACGACCCAGTCCATGACCGCAAAAATCTCTCACCACAGAAAATCCTTCTGCCTCTACATAAGACTGAATGGCCCATCCAATGTCACCCAAATAATTGCCTGGCTTGACTTCAGAAATCCCCCGGAAAAGGGCTTCGTGGGTTACATCGATCAAGCGCTTTGTGGCAGGGGCAATGGGAGGAATCCAAAACATCCGGCTGCTATCGCCATACCACCCTTCTACAATCACGGTGACGTCGATGTTCAGTATATCTCCCTTACACAGTTTTTGAGGCCCAGGAATGCCATGGCAGACCACATGATTGATAGACGTACAAATAGACTTGGGAAACCCCTTATAGCCCAAAGGAGCAGGAATCGCCCCATGGTCTAAAATAAAAGCATGACACTTTGCATCCAATGTTTCTGTCATGACGCCTTCTATGACAAAGGGTTCTATATAGGCAAGCACTTTCGCTGCCAAGTGCCCTGCTTTACGCATGCCGTCAAAGCCCGTCTCATCGTACAAGGGAATGTTCTGCATTGGATGCTCCACGGTGATTCTCCTTTTTTAAGCATAACTCGGCTCGAGAACGGGTATGCTTTTTTCTATAATGATTTCTTGAGGTGACACAAGGCATCGATAAGCAAAACATTCCACCCCATAATGCCTGGCCTTTTCAAAGGCTTTTGCATAGTCCAGATCGATATCCCCAGCGATGCGAAAGTCATGACAATCTTGACGCTGAATCACATGCACACAGGCGGCCCGAATACCTTTTTCTTGCACCAAGGCTGTCAGCGCTTGCAGATGACGCGTTCCACGTGTCGTGATGGTATCGGGAAAAACAGCTGTATGACCGCGCTTAAGATGTGCGTTTTTCACTTCAATATAGCATTCTTTTTGCATCCCTTTCGCATGAAAATCTAACCGAGAAGACCCTACTGTAACTTGACCTTTTAATTCCGTATAGCCCTGAAAGTCCACAAGTTGATTTTTTTCAAAGGACTCTCGAAAGACTTTTTCAGGAATGCTTGTATCTGTACCAACCCAAATGCCCTCTTCTTCAGCCATTTGCCAGGTATAAGGAAATTTTCGCGTTGTGCCTGAATGAAGGGAAACCCAAACGCGCACCCCAGGGTTGGTTAACCCGGTCATGGCCCCTGTATTGGCGCAGTGTGCGATGATTTCTTCTCCTGAATCTAAGAGAATTTCTGCCATAAACCGCTTCACGCGTTTTAAGAGCCTCCCTGGTTTTAAATGAGGTGAAAATTGCATTCTATGCCTCTACAGTCCTATGGCCTTCAAGCCATTGTAAAGAGCTAAATTCATAGGATGCAAGTCATAGGATGCAAACAACTTAATTAACAAATTAATTGTTTATTTATTTTAAATTAATTTTAAATAAATAAAAATACATATATTATGCCAATATAACAAAATAAAAATTAAATATAAAATGAAAATAAAATTATTTTTACTTGTGTTTTTAGGTCCATCAACGCCTCTATGGGCGTATTCTGAACCGCAGAGGTTTTTTCCCATATCTATAGCAATAAACGCTCTTTCAGATGAAACGAACAACTCTATGGAAGAGGACTCTATGCATGTTGAGCCTAATTCAGCCATTGGTGATGAATGGAGCAGTCAAGAAATGTCAAGTGATGAAGCGTTAGAATCTTTGAGTTCCCAGGATCCTGGACATTTTTCAGCATCTCTAAATGCTCAAGAAAATCAAAATTCAGAGTCGTCTTACACAGAATCCAATTCAGAAGAGCATCAAGAAGATGAAGAGAGCACGCTCGCCAATCTAGAAGACGCTACTACAGAAAGTTGCTCCTCTGATTCAGAATCTAACACGAATACGTAAAAAGGAGATCTTAATTTAATGACTTAATTGTTTGTTTATTTAAAATTAATTTAAAATAAACAAAAATACACATAATATAATAATACAAAAATTAAACATAAAATGAAAATAAAATT
>CANGUX010000028.1 GCA_947457385.1 Holosporales bacterium | reverse complement strand
GCTACCAGAAAGGGTAAATAAGAATAAAGCTAAAATTGAATTGATTTTCATAATGATTCCTCATTTTTAAGTTCGGTTACACCAACAAGTAAGCACACTCTTAAAGACCTTGCAAGAGGCTTTTATTTTTTCCCTTGATTTTTTTTCACATTCCTCTTAGGATAAGTTCTAGAGCTTGTAAAAATAACGCAGTCTATGGCCGTTCCAAAGAAAAAGAGGAGCCCTTCACGTCAGGGGATGCGCTGTGGCCACATGAAAGTTTCCAGCGATGCATTGCAGTCGTGTTCTCATTGCGGAGGATGGAAGCGGCCTCATCATATTTGTTCTGAATGTGGACATTATAAGGGAAAGCAGATATTGGTTCCAAAAGCCATGCGACGTGCGCAACGTGCCGCAGAAGAAACGAGCTGATGCTCCCTTTTGCCATTGATGCAATGGGGGGAGATAATGCCCCCAAAGTTGTATTGGATGGGCTTGAGCAGTTTTATCATCGTCGTCCTAAATCTTCTTTTTTGATTTATGGAGACGAAGCACAAATCAACGCATTCCTTAATCCTTATCCTCTGTTGCGTCACGTTTCAGAAATAGTGCATACAGAAGAGAGCATTTCCTCTTGCGCAAAGCCTTCACAAGCCTTGCGGAGTTTGCCGCGTTCCAGCATGCGTTTGGCCCTTGAAACCGTGGCAAAAGGAAAAGCTTCGGCTGCGGTATCGGCAGGAAACACAGGGGCCTATCTTGCCCTTTCCAAGGGCATTCTTAAAACTTTAAAAGGCATTGATCGTCCAGCCATTGTTTCCATCATTCCCACAGAAACGGGAAAATGTGTGATGTTAGATTTGGGAGGCAACCTGGAAGCATCCTCGCAAAATTTAGTAGAATATGCCATCATGGGGGATATTTTTGCACGCAGCATCTTGGGATTAACATCCCCAACAGTGGGTCTTTTAAACGTTGGCAAAGAAGAAAACAAAGGGGGGGATGCACTTCAACAAGCATTTGCGACCCTGAAACGTACGCCTCTTAATTTTTATGGTTTTATAGAGGGCCATGATATACCACTTGGGACGGTTTCAGTGGTGGTCACCGATGGATTTACAGGGAACATTGCCTTAAAAACCATGGAGGGCGTTGTGCATTTTGTATTGTCGTCTTTAAAACAGAATTTTTCAGAAAGTTGGCAGAGTAAAATTGCAGGAAAAATCGCACGTCCTTTTATGAAAAAATTACGTAATGAACTAGACCCTCGTTTTTATAATGGTGCACTTTGGCTTGGATTAAACGGCATTGCAGTTAAAAGCCATGGGGGAACAGATGCCCTAGGGTTTGCTCAAGCCTTAGAAATGGCCTATTCCATGGTTGAAGCTAAAATTGTCACTGAAATCGATGAAGCGCTCTCTCAAATTGATCTTTCTTCTGTAAGAAATGCTTAGGTCCTTAGGATCATCAGCCTAGCCTGTAAGCTAGAAGAAGATCGCTGCTGCGATCATCACGAAGACAGGCTCAGCATTGGCATGTATAGTGATAGAGTAGGATGTCTAAATCGCCCCATAGAAAAGCTAACAAATTGGCTTATGCAAAGAATCAATAGCGGGCACATCCGATCTAAGGCCTTTTTATGGCCTTTGGTCTTTCGGTTAAAAAACTTGCGAGATACTGTTTTATGGGGGAGCTCTTGGATTTCACTATAAATGTTTCGGCTTTTTTTAGGTATCTTTTAGGCCAACCCCTGGGTGTCGGCTGTACATAAGCGCTATACCCAATTGTTTTCTGCTTAAGCTTCTGTAGCATGGTGCTCAAGCATGTTTCCAGTCCGTAATGTTCTATGTTACATCTTAAAGCAACCGTCTTTAAAAATATTTATGATATAACAATGCTTCAATACAAACATTTAGAACCTATGAATATTGTGTTTTATATGCAAATTTTATACTTTTCAGAACCATAGGCAATGACCATATGCTTTTTTTCTATGGATACATTTAATCCTATGGTCACTTGGCCACTTATTTTTATGATGCAAACAAAAAAACTTCAACACTCTAACTCTATTCCTGCGCATTCTAATTCAACGCGTCCTATCCTTCTTTGGTTTTTTTCTATGGATGTTACTTACAAGAGAAAGAATATCGCCTGGAAATAAACTGCACATCAGTGATCATTGGGATTTCTCTTTGGATCAAAACCGGCATCATCCATGCCCCCTATTGCCCCGGGTCCTAAAGCTCTTGCATCAAAGGGCTTTACCCAAACTGAAAAACGTAATGCATGATTAACCATTTCTAACATGCATGTCCTCAGCTTCTTTACCGCTATCTGGCAATGTTTTTGTAAGCAGTCCCCCCCCCTGCCCCAAAGAATCAAGCAAGTCTTTTTTCTTGAAAATAAAAGGAAATCCCGCTATATTAAGATAAATATATTTTAATGGATGTGCTTTGAATAAGCGTGTATCTATACTTGCTTTTTTTTGGCCTCATATCAAACCTTATTGGGGCTATTATTTAGCCATGATGGCTACCCCTATGCTAGATGCCTTTTATCCCTTAATTTATAATTATGCCATCAAGCTTTTTCTAGATGGGATGACAGGTCCCAGACCGTTTTCTTTTTCTTTGGTGGCATTTCCCATTACCCTTTTCTTTTGCAATGATTTCTTTATGAATCTGTTATGGAGACTTTCTCAAATTGCAGAATGGAAATCCGAGCCCTATGTCCGTTGGTCTCTGTTGACCCAATCTTATAATACCGTTCAGCATCAATCTTTCCAATTTTTTCAGGATCATTTTACCGGTGCACTTAGCAGTAAATTAAAGGGAATTATTGATGGATATGATATTTTTTGGGGAGAAATGCATCATGGTCTTTTTCAAAATCTCTATAAATTTATTTTAGGATTTGTGATTCTTTCTCTTTTTAATATCAAACTAGGGCTATGTCTTGTCATTTGGATTATTTTTTATATCCCTATTGTCATGGGTTTTACGCGAAAACTAAATCAATTGTCCTTTGAAGTTTCTGAAAGCAAACATCGCCTTATTGGCATTATTTCTGATCGACTGACGAACATACACTCTCTTTTTTCATTTGCTTCTCGCAAACGTGAATATGTTTCATTAAGAGAAACCATGATGAAAGAATTTGTGCCAAAACAAATTCGCACCTACAAAAAAGAATGCCTTATGGCCCTTGTTTTAGGTGTTTTTTACATTTCTGTTCTTATGGCTTTTATATTTATTATGATTGATTTAAGAATAAAAGAAATGGTTTCTATTGGTGATTTTGCGTTTGTTTTCGGTATGGTGCTAAGCGTCATTGAAAGCACATGGCAAGTTGCCTATGCATTCAAAGATTTTTCACGAGCCATGGGAGAGTTGCGTAGTGCCATTTCTGTGGTGCTGCTTCCTTCAAATGGGTTAGATTCTCCTGAAGCCGTACCCTTGATTTTAAAACACCCCACTATAGAATTTCGACACCTTCAATTTGGGTATGAAAAAAAAGAAAAAATCTTTAACGATTTGTCTTTGATGATCCATGCAGGAGAAAAAATAGGATTGGTGGGGAGCTCCGGCGCAGGCAAGTCAACTCTAGTTAATCTATTGTTACGCTATTTCCCTTTAGATTCAGGGGAAATTTTAGTGGATCAGCAAAACATCCTTACGCTTACACAAGATAGCTTGCGTGAACATATTGCAGTCATCCCACAAGAAGCACAATTATTTCATCGCACTCTGTTGGAAAACATTCGCTATGGTCGTCCTAGTGCCACCCTTGAAGAAGTGATAGAGGCCAGCAAAAAAGCATCGATCCATGAATTTATCATGACATTGCCTCAGCAGTACCACTGTGAGGTAGGGGAAAGGGGCACAAAACTATCGGGGGGGCAGCGCCAACGCATTGCCATTGCGCGTGCTATCCTTAAAGATGCACCTATCCTTATTTTGGATGAAGCCACGTCTTCCTTAGACAGCCATACCGAAGATTTAATTCAAAAAAGTTTAGAGTTCTTTTTTAAAGATAAAACAAAAACCGTTCTTGCCATTGCACATCGTCTTTCAACGCTGAGAACCATGGATCGAATCATCATTTTAGATCAAGGTAAAATCATAGAAGAAGGAACCCATAATGCCTTAATCCATCGTATGGATAGTTTTTATAAAAAATTATGGGATCTTCAAAACATCTAGCTGTGATTCTTGACTTTTTAAGGGATATATGGCCTTTTTAGAGGATAAAATGGTTTGATTTTTAGGGGATTTTGTGATCCATTCCCGTATCTTTGATGCGTATTTAGCCTACAGAAATCAGGTTTCTGGAGATGCTCATATTTTAAAGAAAGCGGCAGAGGCTTCTCCTGCTACGTTACACTCTTTATTAGATTTTTTTGAAGCGCGCTTCAATCCTAATGCCCCTGAAAGCAATTTGATGGCTTGGGCACCTGCTATGAAAGATTCAGATCTTTCTTTATTGGCCAAAAGCATACATGCCACCGTTCGCACCAACGCTTATTGTCCTGGAACTGAAACCATTGCCATAAAAATCCGCCATACCCTAAACTCCCCTAGTTCTGGAGCCATCGAGATTTTTATAGATCATCCAGAATTTTCTGGCATTTTTCTAAAAAGTCGTGCGGTTTCTCGTGGGGGCATTCGACATTCAGAGCGACCTGATTTTCGAAACGAGTGTATGCAACTGATGCGCACGCAATTTTTAAAAAACGCTTTGATCGTCCCTTCAGGAGGAAAAGGTGCTTTTTTTTTAAAGCATCCTAATCCCAATGCTGAACGTAAAAAAGAACAAATTCAAACATGCTACCTTCATTTTATAAACGCTATTTTAGATCTATCTGATACGCTGCAAGAGGGAAAAATCCTTCAGCCCCCACATGTACGTGTCTATGATGAACCCGATTTTTACAATGTTGTTGCAGCAGACAGGGGTACTGCCCATTTTTCTGATTTAGCCAATGAAGTGTCCAAACAACGCGGCTATTGGCTGGGGGATGCTTTTGCCTCTGGTGGATCTAATGGATATAACCACAAAGAGCTGGCCATCACCTCTAAGGGCGTTTGGGTTTCTGTGCGCCATCATCTGGCCAATCTTATGGATCGTATGCCCACTTCTTCCCTAGCGCAGCCTTTGCGCGTTGTGGGCATAGGGAGCATGTCGGGAGATGTTTTCGGCAATGGTCTATTGGAAGAAAGACACATGCAATTGCTTGCTGCCTTTAGTCGGGAATTTATTTTTATCGATCCTACCCCTGATCCTGAAACCAGCTATGAAGAACGCTGTCGTTTGTTTCATAAACCCCATGCATCATGGAAGGATTATCGCGCTTTTTCCCCTGGTGGTGGTGTCTTTTCCAGAAAAGAAAGGATGTTGACCCTAAGTCAAGAAGCCTATAGCTTGCTGAATCTTCCCCCAAAACCCATAGATCCTGACTCTCTTATTCGCCATATTTTAACCTTACCTGTAGATCTCTTGTGGTTAGGGGGCGTTGGCACGTATGTGGATGCATTAGGTGAAGAAACCTATGACCCCTTTCATGATTCTGTGCGTGTGCAAGGCAAAGACATAGCTGCACGTATGGTGGGCGAAGGTGCTAATTTAGGTATAACGCAAAAAGGACGCATTGCCATTGCCTTAAGAGGAGGCCAAATCAATACCGATGCCATCGATAATTGTGCTGGAGTCAATTGTTCTGACCATGAAGTCAATATAAAAATCTTATTGGATATGGCTTTGCAAAAAGGCACGCTCTCTCTTGCCTCGCGCAATCAATTTCTAGAAAACGCCACCCAAGAAGTGTGCCAGCAAGTGCTTCTTGATAACGCATGGCAAAATCTTACGATTTCTGCATTTCAAAAAAAAGGCGTCCATGGCATTGACCCAGCCTTATATTGTATTGAAGAGCTTTCTGCTGGGTATAGAACGATTTCAGAAGATATAAGCTTTGGTCCTATCCAAGCTGGAATGCGAAAAAAATCTGCACTAGGATTAGTAAGACCTGAAATTGCTGTGCTTATGGCCTATGCAAAAATTCATTTGAAAGATGTGTTAGAAAAAGAAGACCTGGATGAAACGATTGCGTGGGATGTCTCTGCTTATTTCCCCAAAAGCATTCGAGAACACTTTGGTCCCACCATTCCCCACTATCTTTTGTATCGTCCCCTAAAACGAACCCTCATGGCCAATACGTTGGTACACCTTTATGGTCCAACCTTATTGCATGAACTTTCTTTAGAATATGCCCTTCCTTTTAAAAAAATTCTCTCTTACGTTCTTGTGTTTCATGCTCTTTTTAAGGGAAAAGAACTGGAAGAAAAAATAAAACATAGACTAGCGTACCCAAAAGAAACCATCCCTCTTTTAGAAGGGATGCAAACCCTATTGAAATTATCGATGAAACAGGTCTTATTGCAGAAAAAAACGTTTTCAGAGGTACATCATGATCTTTTATCTTCGACCAGCCCTCTAGAGCTCTTAAAGAGTTGGCAAGATCTGCAAGAGGCTTTAACGGTCAGCGTGATGGATTAGGGCGTCACGCTATGTCACTGTAGAGGGGTCATAGCGACAAGGTGCTGCTTTAATCCAGGCTTGGACCATCAGCACATTCCAAAGCAAGCCACTGTGGTCTCTCAATCCGTTTTGGTGCTCTTGCCAACAGCATTGCAAAAAAGAAGCATGAAAGAGATCTGGATTGAGATCTGAGAGTAAATCTGAAGCCCAAGGCAAAAGAGGCCCTCGCAACCAAGATCCCAAAGGGATACTAAATCCTTTTTTAGGGCGCTCTGTCAAAGAAACTGGAACATACTTAGAAAGTATTTTTTTTAACATCCTTTTCGTTTGTCCTTGTCGAATTTTAAGCGCAGAAGGAAGCCCCCAAGCAAATTCTAAAAGACGATGATCCAAAAAGGGGCTGCGCACCTCTAATCCATAGGCCATGGAAGCACGATCCACTTTGACGAGAAAATCATCTGGAAGACAACTTAACAGATCGCTGCGCTGAAAGCGTTGCAAAAGATCTATACCTTGAAAATTTTCTTTAGGATAAGGCCATAAAAATGGCGTGGGTTGTCCCTGAACCAGCCATACTTCAGGGCGACAATGCACCAATAGTTCTCGATAGATTTCTTCAGAGATTCCAGAAGAAGCATCTGCCTTTAAAATACGAGCGAGCTTTGTTATTTTATGGGAAGCGATTCCAATAGCTTTGCAAAAAGAATCAGGAATACATTCTAATCCATAAGCCATCCATCGACGTAAAACAAAGGGAATGCTTTGCCAGGGGCCCAGTACACGTTGTCCCCAAAGATAACGGGTATATCCTCCGAAAAGCTCGTCCCCACCATCCCCGGAAAGACAAACTTTGACCTGCTCTTGGGCCAAACGAGACACCAACAAAGTGGGAATCTGAGAGCTATCGGCAAAAGGCTCATCATAGGCCAAAGAAAGCATAGGCAGCAGTGTTTCGATGTCCCGAAAGGTACACGTAACGTCATGGTGATCTGTGCCAAGATGTTTAGCAATGGCAGCGGCATAAGGCGCTTCATTATAGGCTACATCCTCAAATCCCACCGAAAAGGTTTTGACGGGCGTTTTGCTGATGGATTGCATCATGGCCACCACCAATGAACTATCAATACCTCCCGATAAATAAGCTCCCACCGGGACATCTGACAACAAACGACAAGAAACCGCATCATAGAACAAAGATTCTGCTTCTTGCAACAAAACGGATTCTGATTCCTGCCGAAAGGCCTCTACAAGGGGAGGCTTCCAATAAACCTGTTTTTGTACGTCATAAGATCGTCCATAGGGCGCTTCTTGGATCCTTAAAAAGGTTCCTTGTTCTACTTTATGCATATCCTCAAAAATCGATAACGGTGAAGGGACATATCCAAGCCGTAAAACACAGTCTAAAGCACGTTGATCCAGGACAGGGTGCCACAGAGGATGCCCAGAAAAACTACGTAACGTCGATCCAAAAAAGAGAATCTCATCTTGAATCCCCCAATATAAGGGTTTGACCCCAAGACGGTCCCGCACAAGAAAAAGCGTGCGCGTTTTTCGATCCCATAACGCAAAGGCAAACATCCCTACACAGGATTGACACGTTTCAAGGGGGCCCCAAGCTTCCCATGCCTCCAGCAGCACCTCTGTATCTGATGTGCCTCGAAAGGATATCCCCTGTTGCATAAGTCTCTTTCGCAAATCAGGTGAATTATAAATCTCGCCGTTGTAGATCAAAACAAATCTTCCAGAAGCAGAAACCATAGGTTGATGCCCCGTCTCGGAAAGATCTAAAATCTTTAAACGTCGATGCCCGAATGCAAGCCCCAAAGATCTATCCCACCATACGCCCGATCCATCAGGCCCTCGATTGGCCAAAAGCGCCGTCATGGCTTGGATACATTCTACCCCATTCCCTTGGCGTTGTTGAATGTCCCAAAACCCTGTTAGGCCACACATAAGCTCTTCAAATTAAAAGACACACGCATGCCCTAACTTTCTGCCGAAGGACATGCAGGAACAAAACAGGGATTAGAATCGTGGAACTGACGCAAAATGGTATGCAAGCCCCCACAACTTTGTGCTTTAAGAACAGGTGATGCATGCAAATCGGCTTGCCGCCCTACAGAAACCGGTAAACAAGCCGCCTCTTCTGCACACTTCATGTCTACGATGGAATCCCCCACAAACCAAATCAAAGAAGAAGGGGTTAAGGATCCTTGCTTGAGAACGTGCAATAAGGGTACTGCAGAGGGCTTATCTTCTGGCGTATCACAAGATCCAATGACGCTAAAAAAATAGTCGTTCCAGCCCAATTGTTTGACTTCTTCTCGTAAAAGGTCTCCACCTTTATTGCTTACAACTGCCATAGGAATGCGATGCAGGTCAAGCCACGTCAAAAGCGCTGCAGCTTCTTTAAAAGGAACAACCCCAAGGCTGGAAGTCTTTTTTTCTTCCCTAAGATAGATTGATTTTGCTTCTTCCAACTGATGGAGAGGAAACAAAATTTCAAAATACGCACGCACCGAAAGAGACGGTTGATTGGCGTACTGCTCTCGCGATAAAGGCGTATAGCCAAAGGTCTTAAGGGTGATATTGAGCGCTTCTAAGGTCGCACTTTGACTGTCCACCAACGTATTGTCCCAATCAAATACAAGTGCCTTAGGAAATATTTTAGGAGAAACAGCGTGCATATTTTCCTTTCGTCAGATTCGTTTTTTATTCTACGCCAGGAAGAACCATAAGTTTAGCCCTTTTTGAAAATTTAAGTCCGCTTCTGTGCATAACCTGTGCATAACCTGTGCATAACCTGTGCATAACCTGTGCATAACCTGTGCATAACCTGTGCATAACCTGTGCATAACCTGTGCATAACCTGTGCATAACCTGTGCATAACCTG
>CANGUX010000027.1 GCA_947457385.1 Holosporales bacterium | reverse complement strand
CAAGAATGCTTTTTCACTCTCGTATTTCTTTTTTTGATCATCCATTTGGAGAATTTGGAGAATCAAGAATGCTTTGTCACTCTCGTATTTCTTTTTTTGATCATCCATTTGGAGAGTCAAGAATGCTTTGTCACTCTCGTATTTCTTCTCGTATTTTTTTTGTTGATCATCCATTTGGAGAATCAAGAATGCTTTTTCACTCTCGTATTTCTTTTTTTGATCATCCATTTGGAGAATCAAGAATGCTTTTTCACTCTCGTATTTCTTCTCGTATTTCTTTTTTTCATTCTCTATCTCCTGCTTCCAGCCTATCTCCTGTTTTAGAGAATCTATCTCCTGAGTAAGATTTTTTTGTTGCTTGTCTCTCGTGCCTATTTCCTGTTTTAGAGAATCTATCTCCTGAGTAAGATTTTTTTGTTGCTTGTCTCTCATTTCTAGTGTTTTCATTTGATCAGTGAGCCAATTTTTATCTTTCTTTAATTCTTCATTTGATTTTTTCAATAGTCCCGTTAGTGTTTCCACTTGCTTCTTGAGCGAATCATTTTCTTCCATTAGTGCTTTCTTTTGCTTTGAATCTGTGGAACCGTCGGACATTTCATCGGCTAAGTATTTTCCTATTTTCAAAGATTGTTCTTCCAAGAGCGCTAAGTTTTTTTTTGCTGCTTCTATGTTTTCTTCAAAGGTAAGGCTAGAGCCTGTCTTTGCTTTTAACGAGAACTCTTTGCTATGGTCTTCTCTGTTGCTTGCAAAAGCAGGGGTAGCGCTTGCCCATAAACTCAGTACAAGAAAAGCGCGATATGATGTATTTTTCATGAAAAATTTCCTTTTTTGTGATATCTGTTTTTATTATAAATAAAAATGATAGAGTTGCAATAATAGGATTTACGAAAGCATGAAATTTGAAAAATTTTTTTAATGCTTTTTTGTTTTTTAATTATGCTTCAGATGCTTTGTAAGCCATAATCCTTGTGTATTTTTATGAAATAAGGCCTTCCTTTTTCAAGAAGGATGCGGGAATGTCCTTAAGGGTCCCAAGGGCAAGATTTCTCAGGGCAAAGGGACCAAATGCAATGCGCACAAGCCTTTGGATTTTAAGGTCTAAAGCTCCTATAAGACGACGGATTTCTCGGTTTTTTCCTTCTTGCAAAGTCAAAAGGATGCAAGACCCTTGTGCATTGGCCTGCTCTATGGAAATGGAACAGGGACGATACACTATGCCATCTAGCGTTGGACCTTGCTCTAGCCAAGTCATAGCCTCGGGAGAAAGCATGCCATTGATCCAAACGCGATAGCGACGTCGCCATGAAGAGCGTTCCAGTTTGTGTGCAATGGAAGGACGATTGGTTAATAAAAGAAGTCCTTCTGAATAAAGGTCCAGGCGCCCAACAGAAACCAAAGGTCCATCCGGACAGTGTTCTCCCAATGCTTCTAGAAATGTAAGACGCCCTTGAGGATCATAATGGGTGACAATGACGCCCATAGGTTTGTGATACATCCATACTTTTGCAGGAGGCAGATCTAATACGGTGCCATCTAGGGCCAGTTGGTTTAGGGAATGGGCTTGATCTTGGGAAAAACAAAAGGAAGTAATGGGAATGCCGTTAAGGGTAATACGTCCATCTAAAAGCGCTTGTTCGGCTTGACGTCTTGAAAGCACTGAACGTGCTGCAATGTAAGGGGCAAGACGAAAGAATGCATTTGTCATGAAGAAACCACGTTAAAGAAAGGAGAAGAAGCCGTATGCAAAACATGGGGCGATTTTTCTAGGTAGGCCTGTGCAGCAGCAAAGCGCGCACTTGGAATGCGCATGGGGGAACAAGAAATGGTATCTATCCGAAGATCCTCAAAAAAGGAAATGCTCTTGGGGTCCCCCGCGTGTTCTCCGCATACACTGATTTTAATATGAGGGGAACGGGCTCGCGCTCGCTCACAGGCTAGAGTCATAAGAGCTCCCACCCCTATGGGATCAATATGTTCAAAAGGATCCTGTAGCCCCAACGCTTTGTAATCTGAAAAAAAACTGCCATAATCATCGCGAGAAAGCCCCCAAGTCATTTGGGTTAAATCATTGGTTCCAAAGCTAAGAAAATCGGCATGTTGGGCAATGTCTCCTGCAAGCAAAGCCGCTCGCGGCATTTCAATCATGGCTCCAATAGAGCAGGTTAAAGAGGGAGGCTTGAGCGCTTGGATCTGTTGCTTTAGGATTTGAAATTCTTTGGGATCCATAATAAAAGGAATGAGAATGGAGAGATCCAAGCGCGTTCCTTCTTCCATAAGGCGCGTTGCAGATGAAAAAAGGGCATGCAGTTGCATGCCATATAAAGCAGGGAAATGGATGCCTAAGCGACATCCACGATGACCCAACATGGGGTTGACTTCAGAAAGGGCGCTTTTCTGGGACGCAGGGAGAAATTCATGCAAAGGAGGATCCAACAAGCGCACCGTAACAGGTTGTCCTTTTGCGCTTTTTAACAAGGCATACAGATCATTTTGGTGCAAGGGCAGCAAGGCTTCTAGGGATTTTGCCCGTTCTTCTTTTGTGGATGCAAGAATAAACTCTTGCATGACAGGCAAACTCTGGGGGGATAACATCATGTGTTCTGTGCGACAGAGTCCAATGCCCTCTGCACCTAAGCTTTGCGCCATGGTAATTTCAGAGGGAGTTTCTGCATTGGCATAGACCTTCATGCGTCTGAAACCATCGGCCCAGTCTAAAACTTTTAAGCCTTCGGATGAAAATGTGGCATTTTGTACCCGCCCTTGACCACGAAAAACACGCCCTGTTGTCCCATCTAAGGTGATCATTTCACCGGGATAAAGAAGATGATGTTTGCTGCACACATGATCTTCCTTCCATTGATGGGCTTCCAAACTAAGGATGCAAGGTTTTCCCATCCCACGCATAATCACCGCTGCATGACTGGTCATACCACCACGCAACGTAATAACGCCTTGGGAAGCCATCATGGCTGGAATATCTTCAGGCGCTGTTTCAGGCCGTAACAAAATATAGTTGGTTTTATCCTTCAAAGAAGAAGGATCGAAAGTCAGGAGACCGCTTGCCGCACCAGGAGAAGCGGCAAGTCCTTGTCCAATTTCCTCCAGTCCAACTTGAGACACCAGCTGGGGATGCATACATTGCGTAAAGACATCGGCTTCCATGGTACGCACAATGCTTTGAGGCGTTGCGAGACCTTCATGAACCAAGTCACATGCGATATGGAATCCTGCTTCTGCACTGCGTTTTCCCAAGCGTGTTTGTAAAATCCATAACGTGCCATGCTGGATGGTAAATTCAATTTCTTGCATGTCACCATAGTGCTGTTCTAAAGTTTTCGCAATGGTTTTAAGTTGGGAGTGCACCAAAGGGAGCCTATCACAAACATCAGAAAGGGGAAGGGGCGTTCTTGCCCCAGAAACCAAGGCTTCTCCTTGTGCACTGGGTAAAAATTCACCAAAAAGAACGGGGGTTCCATGAAGCGGATGACGTGTGAAGACGATTCCTGTGCCTGAATGTTGGGAAAGATTGCCAAAGACCATCGCTTGCACCACTACAGCGGTCCCCCCCTGGTGAGAGATGCCATGGGCTGTGCGATAGGCGTGGGCCCGAGCGCTATTCCAGCTTTGTTTTACAAGATCTAAGGCATGCCAAAGATGCTCAAATACATCTTCAGAATCATTGGTCCAAGGGCACGTTTTGCTCAATTGCGTCATCATGTCTGTCATGGCTAAAGCGTCTTCAGATTCTCCCAGTCGACGGGCTAATCCTTTATAGGTTTTTGGCGTTAATCCTATATTTAAAAACGTATCCATCATGCCAGGCATAGACACTTCAGCACCAGAACGCACAGAAACAATCAGGGGGAAATCCTGTTGACCAAATCCTAATTTTGTTTCTATTTCTAACTGAAGCATGGCATGACGGACAAGAGCCTGAAAAGAATCGCGATCTAAGGCGCTAGAACCTTCCGTAAAAGCCTCTTTGGAAAGGATAAATCCCGCTGGAACAGGAATGCCCAAACGCGCCATTTCCATGAGTCCATTTCCTTTGGCCCCAAAAAGACCTTTAGAAAGAAAAGGCGCACCATGAATAGGGGAAATGCGCATAAGAAAAATGTTTTATTATCATGATAATCTTAACGACATGATTTTAAAAAGTCAATATTTTATAGCTTAAATGTTTCATCAAGGTTGTGCTCTAATTGTTGAATTAAATCTTCAATTTCTGCTTCAGACCATAGGGCAATGGGCTTAAGAGCATTAGCAGCCCCAGAAGAGGGGGTGATTCCCTTTATTTTCCCCAGTATTTCCTTGACTTTTAGGGCAACACTCCATTTTTCTGCTGCCATTGATTTTTCGAAAATCGCCTCTAAGTCTTGAATGAAAGTTTCTCTTTCGGAAAGGGGAAGTTTCGCGCGTTTCATGGTATTGGTATTGTTGTTTTTACAATACAATACCATGAATGTTTAAAGTATTGCGAATTTCTTGTTTTGCATTGACATTGAAGAAGCTCTTTTTATTCTGCTTCTTCTTCGTCTGCTTTCATTTTTGTTTTTAACAGTTCTAGAAAATCTACGGGTTGGAGATTAATGGAAGGTAATCCAGATTCTTGTGTTAACTGACGAATCAGATGGCGAACTGTGGGAAAAAGGAGGTGAGGGCATTGAACAAATAGAATAAAAGTTAATGTTTCACCTTGAGCATGTTTCACAGAAAACAATCCAGAATAATGAAGATCTAAAAGAAAAACAGTTTTATTTTCTTTTTCTATAGTCGCTTTAATAGAGATCACCACTTCAAAGGTATCTTCTTTTTCGGTAGATCTGGCTTGCACATCAAGATTTAGATTGGTTTCTAGCGTCTTTTCCTCGGCAGCAAACAAGACTTCAGGCGTTGGATTTTCCACCGAAAGATCTTTAATGGACTGAAACAACAGATGAATAGCAGGGGTAAGTTCTTCTTGAGACACGATATCACGCTGTAAAATGGGGCAAATTCCATTCTATCTTGGGGCATAGATAATGTAAAATCCTCAAGGACAGATCAGAATCTGAACGATGCATTTTTTTTCTTTTCCCAATCCCTTAGCGCAACTTTCATCGGGTTTTCCTTCTTCACCCAAAAGAAGCACATCTTCACCAATGACCCCCAAGGATTCTCCCAAACGTTTAGCTAATTCAGGGGACAATAGGGGACCTTGGCCAGAGTCACCCTTTTCTGCCCCCAGGACAAGCCATAATCCCGAGGGATCTGCTGTTTGAGAAAGGGTAAAGACGCCTCCTAAAGCACTTTTAGGGCAAGTGACCCCCGATTTAGAAAGGTTTCCAATGGGACGCAAAATACCTGAAGCAATCAATTGTTTCCAAACAAGGGCCTGATCGGATTTCGCTTCTAGCCCTTTTCCCGTTAGATCTATAGCTCCTGTTCCATTTTCAGCGCCCTTTCCAAATTGCGCGGACAAGTTGGCGTATGTGCCGGGAATGGCGCCAAATTGACTTTTAAATTGCAGGACAGCGCCCCGGTATTCTTCGATTTGTTTTTGGACGCGTTGCATGTTTGCGCTTTCGATAAGAGAAAGACCTTTAAGGGTCACGCCCCCCACAAGGATGCCAAAAAGCACCAAGATAATGGCCATTTCGATTAAACTGGCCCCTGAATGAGAGGCATGAAGATCTATGACATGGCGCGCAGTGCAGTGTTTTTTCCACAATCTATGAAAAAAGACGTTAATGTTTAGCAGGGTAAGGAAGGAAATTATCTTTTTTTTATCTTATCGTTATGTTCCTTATGCATGCAAGCACTTTGGATGAAAGAAAAAGGGGTGACAACCTCTTTGTTTTTTTGTTAAAATGTGCACAGAAGCGTTAAGAAAAAGGGGCGATGAAAACGTCTCTTATCTCAAAGGGAAACCCTCAAATGAAAGAATTGATGCTCTCTGCAGAAGAAATTATGGAGATTCTTCCTCATCGATACCCCATGTTGTTGCTGGATCAATTAAAACAAGTGGTTTTAGGAGAGAGCGCCATAGGCATTAAAAATGTCACGGTGAATGAGCCTTTTTTCTTAGGACATTTTCCTCAAAAACCGGTGATGCCGGGTGTGTTGATCATTGAAGCTATGGCACAAACGGCTGCAGCCTTGGTCATGAAAACGTTAGGGATCACCCATCAAAATCATTTGGTGTATTTTATGTCCATCCATAATGCGCGGTTTCGCAAGCCGGTTTATCCGGGTGATCGACTGGAACTGTTCGTTCAAAAAAAGCATACACGAGGGGCGGTTTGGAAATTTTCCGGCAAAGCTTATGTGGATCAACAAGAGGTGGCAGAAGCCCTGTATGCAGCCATGATTACGCCTCGATGATATTGGTGTGTTGAACATCAGGCATCCTCTAAAACATATGGGGAAAAAAGTGCTAAAATCACCGGGTTTTTTAGCTTTTTTAGGGCTCTTGGTGGCAACCTATTGTCGAGGGATCGCTTGGTTTTGTCGTTGGAAAACCGAAGGGGCTGAGCATATCGCCCCCTATTTGGTAGGCTCTCATCCCGTGATTGTTGTATTTTGGCACGCTCGCATGATGCTGGCACCCTTTGCTTGGAAATCAAGGGTGCCTTTTTTTATGCTGATTTCTCCCCATAGCAATGGAAAGCTTATTTCACGCATTGTGGGATATTTTGGCATTCAGTCGGTGTTTGGATCTTCTTCCCATGGAAGAGGAGCCATGGCATTGCGGCATTTATTGCGATGTCTTAGGTCGGGTCATTGCATAGGCATGACACCTGATGGTCCTCGTGGTCCAAGAGAGCACTTGAAAGAGGGCGTTTTCATGTTGTCGTATGCGTCTCAATGTCCGGTGATTGCCCTGTCTTTTTCCACCTCTTGTCATAAAAAAATAAGATCTTGGGATCGGTTTCTCTTGCCATTTCCTAGTTTTCGAGGGTATTTTGTGTGGAGCGTTCCTATTGCTGCGCCCACGATGATGCAGCAAAAAGAAGGGTTTTTAGAGCAGGTTCAAGGGGCACTAGATGGGGTAACTAAGCGTTCAGATCATCTCGCTGCATAGAAAATGAAGCATAAGAATAGGCCATTAAGATACGATAAAGCGCGGAGAAAACTGATGGGCAAACCAAGTGCGTTGTCGTTTCATATAGGCTTGTGTGGCTTGCAAATAGCGTTTACGGCACTCTTTTTCAGAAAGTTGGCCTTGTGCCATGGCCAAGATGTCTTGAAAGCCTAGGGCAAAGCGCAATGGTGAACTTTTTAAATCCTGTGTTTGAGCAAAAGAAAGCACTTCTTCTTTCACCCCTCCTTCCAACATAGCATCATAGCGCTTCTCTGCTTTCTGCGATAAACGCGTTCGATTTGGCCATACCAAAATCGGGACAAAGGTAAAGGGACATGCGGTTTTGGGTTGTTTTTGCCACCAAGATAAGGGTTTGCCGGTTAAATCATAGATACTAAGGGCACGCAAAAGGCGCTGTCGATCTTGGAGACTCTTTCCCAGTTCGGGATCTTTTTCCAACAGCTCTTTTTTTAGGGCTGCGGTTTCTTGTTCATGATGCAGCATTCTCCATGAGGTGACCTCTTCTGGCGCTAAGGACGGCATGGGAGAAAGCCCCTCCATCAAAGCTTTGAGGTAAAAGCCCGTTCCCCCCACGACCCAGGGTGTTTTGTTCCGCTGGAGCATGTCGTGCAACAAGGGCGTAACCCGTTCAATCCACTGTGCAACAGAAAACCCTGGATGGCTCGGAGGTAAAAAAGCATAAAGGTGATGGGAGATGCCCTCTATTTGTGTGGGCTGGGCTGTTAAGAGAGGAAGCCCCTTATAGATTTGTTGGCTGTCGGCATTGATAAGTTCACCGTTGCTGCGTTGTGCTGCACGCAATGCAAATGCAGATTTTCCCGAAGCCGTTGGTCCAGCTACAACAAACACATGCCCTTTTAAAGGCAAATCAAGCATGGGCCCAACAGAAGCAATGCCCTTCTTTTATTTTTTGCAAAGGACCACAAGGGCTGGACGTAAAAGACGGTCATGCAAAAGATAGCCTTCCTGCAAAACCTGAAGCACCGTTTGCGGGGTGCAGCCTTCTTCTTCTCGTTCAGAAACCACTTGATGATAATGAGGATCAAAGGATTCGCCCAACGCAGAAAGCTTTTTAATACCAAACTGCTCCAATGTTTTTTCAAGTTCTTGATAGGTTAAACTGATGCCTTGAATAAGGGGCTGTATGCTCTCTTGGTCCAATAGATGTTCTGGGATACTTTTTAATGCACGCTCTAAATTGTCAGAAACGGCCAGCATCTCTTTGGCAAAATGACGGATTGCATAACGCACTTGTTCTTTCTTTTCTTTTTCAAGACGTTGTCTAAGGTTTTCCATTTCGGCCAATGCACGCAACCATTGATCACGAAATTCTGGCTGAGGAACAGATTCGGTGTCAGAGTCTTCCAGAGGCAATACTTCTGCACTTTCCAACTCAGAATCGTGCTCTTTTTCAGCACTCCATTCTTTCTCAGAATGCAAGTCACTTTCTTTTAAAAAGACAGTCATTGTTAACCTATAGCCTTGTCAAAAACCTTTTTACACTATACACGTCTCTCATCCAAAAGTCATCCTGATTTGCTCTGTGCTTTGATCCTGTGTACACTTTGCGTTATGCTAAAAAAGGACTGGAGGAGTGCCAGAGTGGTTGAATGGGGCGGTCTCGAAAATCGCTATGCGTGAAAGCGCATCGGGGGTTCGAATCCCTTCTCCTCCGCCAAAAAAAGACCGTTTATGATCCCCAAAGCCTATAGGTACCATAAGTATCAAGGGGTGGGATTATAATTCTCCTGTCGTGATCTTGTTTAAAATATACTTTTGCAAAGCAGGTGTATCATGAACATCTTTAAATTCTATGTTTGGAACATAGGGTTCATGATCTAAACGTGGACGGTTGCGATAGACTTTGATGGGAAAAAAGACATGGCCAGAACCACTTGGTAAAGGAAATGACCTAACTTCCATATATACCCTATCGGCCTTTGTTTTTTGGCAAATCAATAGGACGTTTTCTGTCATCATTTTAATTCATCGATAAAATCAAGCGCCGCGCTTACGTTGACAGAATCAGTGATAACAAGACTTTAAAGCTTAGGGCTGCATTAGAAATTAGATTTTTTATAGGACCCCACGTTTCAGAAGCGTATTCCCTATACAACACATCTCCTTTTGCCAAGCTTTCTTTCAATCCATTCTTTACAGTGTGTAGCCATGGGTTGGTGGGATATCTCGTGGGTAAAGACGATATATGGCTTAGGTTACCTGGGCTTACCCTCCAATCCACCTATACCTTTTTATTGCATAAAGATTTTTTTTGCTGAGCATAGTCATTCCCAAATAAAGCGCTGATGATTTGGCTGCCATACTCTGAATTGCCACCTTGATTTCCACGCAGATCAAAAACAATCTATTTTTCCCCCATATATTTTTTCGTCTGCAAGTGTAAGAGTCGTTTGATGAGTGCTCTAAACTCCTTTTCTTGCCTGCTGTTCAAATCAAAAGGTGGCAGGCTCATCCATACAACATCACTGGAAAGTTCTGATATAGAAAACTTTGGGTTGATATGATTTTGTTTTTGAGGGGTTTCATCAAACTAATGCACCCATACATGCGTATCATGAAAGCTTTTAGCAAACTTAGAGATAGCTTTTTTTAAGTTGGAATTAAGCTTGGATTTTTTTATAGTTGATTTCGCTTTTACATAAGAATTTTCTAAATTTCTGCGAAAATTAGGGTCTTCTTTATTGTAAAACCCTGGATGATTTTCTAAAACTGCGTTGTAAATAAAATCTAGATCTTTGCCATATAATTTAGAGGTCCATGCATGGTGCGTCCACAACACCATGGAACAGAGTCCCAACAGAAAAGGGTTCATGAATGCAAAAGCATTGTAGATCGACCTGATGCTATTTTATGATGATTCTAGCCCCTTTTATAGGCTTATGTCTTAGGGGTTCGTTCCCGGAGCTTGATAAATTGGATGAGCTTTTGTTTAGTCTGTGCCTTCGCTCTGGGACCTGCTTGGGTCTCTTCTTTTTTAGAATCCACAAGATGATGGACACATATGATCTTTGTGTTCCCTTTTTGAATCCATCCCACAAACCATCCGTGTTTTAGATCGGTTTTTCTGCTTCTATCTGGGCTTAGGAGCGTGCCACTTCCTGTTTTGCCATACCATTTCCAGCCATAGGGGAGATCTTCCAAATAAAGAATGGCTTGCGTCATGGTGTGTGCGTGCTGGCTGACGGGCAACCCATCAGCCAGTAGTTTTTCTAAAAAATAGGCTTGTTCTTCTGGGGATATTTCTAGAGGGCCAGAAATCCAGGGGACGGTTGGGTCATGAGGCGCTGATCCAAAAAGCGCTTGATTGCCATACTCGAATTGTTTTGTATACGCTTGGACTCTTTCCATGCCGAGGTTTT
>CANGUX010000026.1 GCA_947457385.1 Holosporales bacterium | reverse complement strand
TTTTTATAGTAATCATCAAAACAGAATAATCATGAAAATACATGCAAAAATTTTATGTGTCCTATCGCTTTTATCTGTGGCAGGGACATGGCAAAAAGCATGGGCCAGTCAATATCCAGCATTAGAATTTATTGAGAAATCTCTTAATACAATCAAAGATAGTAAAATGATAACAGAAAAGTGGATAAAAGAGGCTATTCCGGAACTCCGTAGATTAGATATAGCAATCCTAGAAAAAGTTGCTCTTCTTGAATCATTAAACAAACAAACAAATGAAAATAAAAATATACCAATAGAAGCAAGGAATCTTGAATTTTTGAAAAACGAACATGCTAAAATATACGATACATATGTTCATTCTATAGAAACACTCAAGGGATTAGATCATGAATTAAATAATTTGATGGCTATGGAAATAGAAATGCGAGAAAAAATAAAAAAAGAAGAGAAAGAATTAGAGCAGAAAATGGCAATAAAAGAAAAGAAAGAATTTTCATCCGTTGATTATTTTACAGAAGAAATAAAGAAATTAAAATTACAAAAATCTGAGGCTGTTGTAGACAAAAAAAAGAAAGAAAACAATGAAGAATTGAAAAATGAAGATAATGGTCACACCATACAAGATATAGGTGATCTAGAGGCAGATGGCCCCCTTCTTAAAGATAAAGATCTTGGAATAGTGGGAAAAAATACTTTGGAAAAAAGCTTGAATGCCCTTAAAAGCAAGAAGGAAGAACTTACTAGGCTTTCAACGCCGAGCAATCTCAAAAAACCAGAATCATATGAGCAAAGAGAAAAGCTCTTCAAAGAAATTCAAGAATTAAGAGATGCTATATCAAAACTGCGCAATAAATAAACGCATCAATTGCATTCAGTGAATCCATACAGTCAATGGGAGGCATGCTAAGCATGCCTCTATTCCTACAATCAAATGACTGAAAAAAACAAAAAAAATAATATTTCATGCTTGAAAATAAAAATATATAAAATTACATAATTTTAATTATATTCCGATATTTTTTTACATTAATCATCAAAACAGAACAACTATGAAAATACATACAAAAATTTTCTGTGTCTTATCGCTTTTATCTGTGGCAGGGACATAGCAAAAAGCATGGGCCAGTCAATATGATGAATCAGATATAGCAGAAGCAACAGAAATATTAACTGAAATATCTCATCGAAATAATCTTTTGAAAGAAAAAAAGCAGAAATTAAGTGATGAATCAGAAAAAATGAAAAAAATATTAGATGAACTATTCTATCAATATATAAAAGATATAGTGGAAGATGGCTCCCTTCCTATAGATAACAATCTTGGAGTGGTAGGAAAAAATGCTTTGCAAAGCAACTTGAATACGCTTAAGGCCCGAAAGGAAAAGCTTGCAGAGCTTTCAACATCGGTCAATCTCAACAAACCAGCTTTATTAGAAGAGAGGAAAAAACTGTTTGAGGAGATTCAAACCTTAAGAACTGCCATAGAAAAAATTCGCAGTAAAACACATTAACTCCATCCAAGCCACTAATCCAGAGGCATGGTTTTCATGCCTCTTTTTTAAAACGAATGCTGCTGGCCATTAAAGATTCCAGTCTCAATCACAGATCTGATTGAAAATAAAAAGCTGTTCACACTTTTAAACAGGTCCTCTCCTCTAGCATTGACACCGATGACGCTGTAGCTTGACGATGTCAATGCATGCTCTACGTCAGAGCTTCTATGAATCGAGCCTTAGAATCGTCTCAGCTTAAGAAAAATAAGTCCTTTCTTTATGGTGATTTTTGCTCCCCCTCTTTTCAGTGCCTTTAAGGTTCTGTTACAAATGCAAAGGAGAGGGTTTCTAGGTCGGGAGAAAAACATGGGCAACATCATCCTTTATGTGGCGCTTTGGATAGGGATAAGCTGTCTATCCCCAGCCCAAGCTCTCAGAATTGATATCACAAAGGGCGTCATGCGCAAGATCCCCCTGGCTTTCTTAGGTATTCAAGGAGGAGAACGTCTTGAGAAAGTTGCCAAAGATGATCTTGAAAATGCGTCGATTTTTACAATGATTCCTTCGGGAACGCAAAGCAAACAAGCTGCCTTTGTGCGACCTGAATTATGGCAATGGGAGGGCTATGATGGAGCGGTGATGGCCACAGGAATTTTGACACAAGATGGGGAGGACCTTTTGGTTAAAATAAGGCTCTATGATGTCATGACGAAAAAGATCTTGGGTGAGGCTACCATCAAAGGGACGCAGCCCAAATGGCGTCATTTAGCCCATAAAATTGCTGATGCGATTTATGAACGTCTTACGGGTGAAACAGGCTATTTTAATACACAGATTTTTTACATTGACCAGTATGGGCCTGCCTCTAAGAAAACGCGTCGTCTTGCCGTCATGGATCAAGATGGGGCCAATCATCGCTATCTGACTCCAGATAGTTATATGGCGCTTACGCCTCAGTGTTCTCCTAATGGGTCCCTTGTGACGTTTTCTGCGCTGCATGGCTATGCTTCACGGCTGCATCTTTTAGACCTGGCTTCGGGGCGCAATGCGGTTCTCCCCATTCAAGGCATTACCGTTTCGCCACGATTTTCCCCAGATGGATCACATTTGATCTATTGCTTGGCCAAACAGGGGACAACCTCTGTACGCAGTTACACTTTGGCATCGGGAGAAGATCGACAACTGACGCGTTCAGAGGGAAAAATTGATGTTTCACCCAGCTATTCCCCCGATGGCAAGCAATTGGTATTTGCTTCTGATCGCGTAGGGGGGAAATCCAAGCTGTATGCTATGACTTTGAGCACCGGAGCCATCAAGCGGTTGGGCTCGTGGGAAGGCAGTTATTTTTGCCCTGTATGGTCCCCTAATGGAAAATGGATTGCTTTTGTACGCTCTTATGGCGGAACTTATTATATTGGGGTGATGGCTGCTGACGGAAGCGGAGAACGCATGCTTGCTGCAGATCACGTCATTGATACCCCCAGCTGGGCCCCCAATAGTCAATTGCTTCTCTTTGCAGCACAGCAAAAACGGTTTGGTCCCTTTTGTTTGTTTCGCGTTGATGTTGCAGGACATGTGCTTAAAAAGCTTCCTACGCCTCATGAAGGAAATCATCCGTATTGGCGTCCTCTTTCTGGGGAGAACGAAATAAATTAATGGCTTATTAAAAAATAAAAACGCAATAAAAAGTTCATTTTCTTGAATGAAAAGGATCTGGATCCATGACATGCTAAAATTTCTAAAAAATCATATATTTTTAATTGTTCCTTTGTTTTTCCTTTCATTATTGGTCGGAGCAGTTTTGATTGAATTTTTTGGCCCATTAATCTGTATTATATTATATTGGGGTGATTGCTGCTGATGAAAGCAACGCATGCTTGTTGCAGATCACATCATTGATACCTCCAGCTGGGCTCTCAATAGTCAATTGCTTCTCTTTGCAGCACAGCAAAACAGTTTGCTCCCTTTTTTTCGCGTTGATGTTGCTGGACAGGTGCTTAAAAAGACTTTTTACGCCTCATGAATGAAATCATCCGTATTGACATCTGCTTTCTGGGCAGAATTTAAGAAATTAATGGTTTATTCACCTAGAAAAGAATAATATAATATATATGCTTGAATAAGAGGATGAAATCATGCAAAGCTGGATCTATAGCATGTTAAAATTTCTGAAAGATCACTTGTTTTTATTTTTTGCTTCGTTTTTCATTTTATTATCTCTCGGCACAATGATATTTAATCTTTTTTTCACCGTAAAACAACAAACTGTTGTGATTCTAGAACGTTTTGGTCGGTTTTTACGTTTTTGCAAGCCAGGATTGCATATGCGTATGCCGTTTATGGATAAAATAAGGGGTACGCTGGATTTACGTATTCAGCAGCTGGATGTAAAAGTCGAAACAAAAACAGAAGATAATGTCTTTGTCTCTGTGTTGGTTGCTCTCCAATTTCGCGCCATATCTTCAAAGATTTACGAAGCCTTTTATCAATTAGAGAATCCAGAAGAGCAAATCACATCTTATATTTTTGATGTTGTGCGTGCAAAAGTGCCTTCTCTTTGTCTTGATGATGTCTTTTCTAAAAAAGATGATATAGCCATCAGCGTCAGTGACGAATTATCTTCCATCATGGCTGAGTTTGGGTATGAAATTGTAAAAGCACTCATTACTGACATTCAACCCGACGAACACGTCAAGCAAGCCATGAATGAGATCAATACTTCACAACGCTTGCGTATGGCCGCCCAAGAACGGGGCGAAGCTGAAAAAATCATGCGCATTAAGCAAGCCGAAGCTGAATCTGAAGCCAATATTCTCCATGGACAAGGTATAGCAGGACAAAGACGTGCCATTATGGAAGGATTAAGTGCTTCGTTAGAAGAAGTGCATAAAAACTCACCTCAATTTAGCCAAAAGAACGTCATGGAAATGGTTTTGCTGATTCAGTATTTTGATATGTTACGAGAAATTGGAGGATCTTCTCGTTCGAATACCGTTTTCGTAGAACATTCTCCTCAAAACATTGCCAACATTAGTGAACAATTACGTCATCTTGTCTTTGCGCCCAAGCCAGATCTTCTAGAAAAGGCTTTAGACACAGCGTCTCTTCCAGAATCACCCTAATTTTTTAGGTTTCACGCTGAAATTAGCTGCTTTCTTGGAAAAATGTGATATGGTCAAAAGAGTTATTAGAATTTGAACATATATGATTGCTTTTTTTCAATCTTTAGGGGCGTTTACCTTGGTGTTATCTCCCCTTGTATTTTTTCATGAACTAGGTCATTACTTGGTTGCAAAATCTCGGGGGGTTGGTATTTCATGTTTTTCCATTGGGTTTGGTCCTCAGTTGTTTGGATGGACCGATGCATCGGGAACGCGATGGAAGGTTTCATTATTTCTCTTAGGTGGCTATGTCAAAATGCTAGGCGATGCCGATATGGCCAGCAGCACCGCAGAGCGTTCAGAGCCCTTTAAAGCCTCTAACATCAAGGGAGAAACCTTTCACGAGCAATCTCCCTTTGGGCGCATGCTTATTGCTTTGGCAGGCCCTTTTTCCAACTATCTTTTGGCCTTTGTTTTGTTTTGTTCTTTGCTTGTCAGTGTGGGTGAGCCAAAATATCAAGCCGTTGTAGGAGAATTGTCCCCCTCTTCTCTCGCAGCGAAAGCAGGGGTTCAACAACAAGATCGGCTTTTAGGAGAAGACGGAAAAGCCTTTACCCATTTTGGTGATTTTACCACCTATCTAAAAGAACACCCTGCCAATCATCCACTTAGGGTGATTTTAGAACGTCATTCAAAACAAGTTCCTGTCTTGTTTGCAGGCAATCCAAAAGAAACAGGAACATGGCTTGGAAAATTAGGCATCCCACCGCATCGAAGCCATCGAAGCTATGAACCCTTGTCCTTTGAAAAAGCGGTTTCTACAAGCTTAAAGCTCATTAATCCATGGACTGCTTTGCAATCTATGACCATAAAGTCCATGGGAGGCCCCATTGCTATTGCGCAACAAGCTGGATCCATTTGGCACGAAGGTTGGGTGTCTTTGCTCTTTTTTGCAGCCAGTATTTCTGCTGCATTGGGCTTTTTCAATCTCTTGCCCATCCCTTTTTTAGATGGAGGGATGGTCTTCTTTTCTGTGTTAGAGCTTATTATTCGACGCCCTCTATCCCAACGTGCACAAGAGTTCATTCATATCATAACGCTCTTTCTTTTAGGTGGCTTGTTTTTTTGGCTCTCCTTTCAGGATATCTTGCGCATTCCCAGTGTCTTATCGTTATTAAAAGCCATTGGAATTTCCGTATAATGCCGTAGCCTTTTTTTTAAGAAAATGATTTTTATCTTTTTGTTATTTTATTGAACAATTTTTAATTATTTTTGCATAACATTTAAAAAACAGATGGAATTATATCGTGAAATTAAATATATTTTTTATAGGACTTTCTGCTGCAGTTTTTTCCCAAGCAAGCATAGCTGCTGCAGATTGTTCTAGCGAACTCACGCTTCTTGCGAAATCCAAGGATGCTTCAGAAAGGCATTTCAGAACCCTTCTTGACACCTGTAATTCTGAAAAAGAAGCCGCCAGCAAAAAAAGTGCTGAACACATTAAATATTACAGCGACGTGATTGCTTCCCTTTCACGTCAAATTGAACAACAAGATCGCAAATAGAGCATAAATATCCCAAGCCGATTACCTATGACATTGGCTTGGGTTGCGTTCTTTATTTTATTCTTTTTTTTGGGTATAATAGATCGTGTGCTTATTATAAGGAACCGATGGCTAAAGAAGAAACGATTACGTCTAGTGGTGTCGTCATTGAATGTTTGCCGGATGCACAGTTTATGGTCCGCTTGGATGACAGTGGGCATGTAATTCATGCTTATATTGCTGGCAATATGCGAAAATTTCAGATTCGTGTTTTAAAAGGCGATCGTGTCACCGTTGAAATGACCCCCTATGATCCCACCAAAGGTAGAATCCGTTTTCGTACTAAATAAGACTATTCTTTTTATGATAGTAACATTCATGTATTTTTGAGTCTGTTATGCATTTTTAGTGAAATAATCATTATTATTTTCAAAAAAGATCTTTCAAAAACAAGCAAGATCTTGTATCATTTTTTTAATACGTAGCGTATATGAGGCTTTTGATGTTCCCACGAACTGGGGTTCTTTCTCAGATTAGAAGTTTTTTTTCTTGTGATATTGGAATCGATTTGGGAACAGCTAATACGCTGGTCTATGTCAAAGGACGTGGCATTGTTTTGAACGAGCCCTCTGTAGTCGCTATTGATCAACGCACAAAAAAAGTCATTGCGGTTGGGGTCGAAGCCAAATCCATGATAGGCAAAACACCTGGTGGCATTATTACAGTGCGCCCTTTGCGCGATGGTGTCATTGCAGATTTTGATGTTGCAGAAGCCATGATTGCCTATTTTATCAAAAAAGTTATTTACAATCGTTTTGGGGTGAAGCCCAATATCGCTGTGTGCGTTCCCTCTGGGGCCACACCGGTGGAACGAAGAGCCATTCACGATGCTGCAAAAAATGCTGGGGCTTTTCGTGTCTTTTTGGTGGAAGAACCGCTAGCAGCAGCCATCGGAGCAGGGCTGCCCGTCATTGAAGCCGTAGGATCCATGGTGGTAGATATAGGAGGTGGTACAACAGAGGTAGCTGTTCTTTCCTTGGGGGGCATTGTTCATGCGCATTCTTTGCGTATTGGTGGGGATAAAATGGATGAAGCCATCATCAATTTCACACGAAGACAGCATAATTTGTTGATTGGGGAATCCTCAGCTGAAAAGATTAAACACGTCTTAGGCACAGCTATTCCCAGTCACAAGCTTGATCCAGAAAACATCAAATCCATGAAAATTAAAGGACGAGATATTATCCTTGGCATTCCACGAGAGATTGAGATTACAGAAGCGCAAGTTTCAGATAGTTTGGCAGAACCAGTTGCCGCTTTGTTAGGTGCCATTAAAGAGACCTTGGAACGTATTCCCCCTGAGTTAGCCGTCGATATTGTGGATAATGGCATCATGTTAACCGGAGGAGGAAGTTTGCTGCGAGGATTAGATCAATATATTTCAGAAGCAACGGGTCTTATGGTTCACGTTGCAGAAAATCCTCTCTTTTGTGTGGCATTAGGAACGGGGATGGCGTTAAGCCAATTAACGGACCTCAAAACTAAATTTTCAAAAGTGGCTTAAATCCATAAGACATCAAACACAATCTTTCAAGCATTCCTAACTCAGTAGGGTAGGATTCATGCTTATTGATGTTTATTCAAAAAAAACTGGTTCTTATCCATAGAGATAATCCCTATTCAGCAAAAAAGACGGGGGGCGTAAGGCAAGCGAGGGGGCACATTTGCATCAAAAAATCATCCAGAGATTCATCTGCATTTCTGGATTGCCACTTTGAAGTGTTTTTAAAAAGGGATCTCTGGTGAAAAACATGCTAGGTTCAAAATCCCTCACAGAAATGCAATAACCCCTTCCATACAGTGTGGGTCGTTCCAAATTTGCTTGAATCATTGGATTTTATGGATATATTGATGGGGTGTGGTGCACTAACTTTCTTATAACGCCAATATGGCTAGATAAATCAATAATCCTAAAGGTTATCTTACGGTTTTTTTTGAAGCTTTTTTGAAGCGCTTATGGCTTGCAGTGCTCTTCTTTTTTACAGATTTGCTGGTTGGGCGGAAAATACGCTGATAAGACTTCCAAAACTCTGGTTAAGCGACAGTAAAACGCTTCTATCCTTCTGATAAAGCATCCTCCGTTTCCTTTTTATCTCTTGCTCTAACGAAAACTCCAAACCTTTTCGTAGATTCTTGGTTTAAGGCAAGGCAAATTCATTTTTTGTTAGATTGCTTCTCAACATAAGACAATCTTTTCTTAATCTAACAAATCATAAAAAACAGGTCATAGACACACGCAATGATACAAGATTCATCTCTTGGCGCTTGAATCTTTTCCCGAAACCTGCCTTTATTTTCATCTATAAAATAGAACGCCATAAAAAAAATTTATTCAGGAAAGGAAAAACGAAATACGTTAAAAACAAAATACATAGCAAACAATAAAACAAGAAAACAATTTGCAAACATTTTAAAAATGAGAAATACCATGATGTTAGACGCATGAAAGAATCTCGTGTGCGCATTCTCAGTAAAATAACAGTTTTTATGAATACACATGATCAAAGTATAAAAAATTCACTTTCATTTTAAATGATCTAATAAAAAACAACAAAAATTATAAAGGTGGAAATTACAATTTTTCTAGCGATTGTGCCTTAAATAAAAATGGTATAGGCATGATTAAGAGATTTAAAATCGTTTCAGCTATCCATTAACATGGAGCTCACTTTATCATCGTTTACGAAGCAGTCTATTTAATCCCTAAGCAGACTTTTTTGTAGGGGTCGATACAATATGTGGCATTGACAACCTGCTGAAGCAACCAGTGACTGACCGGCACAGCACCCATAATCTATACTAACAAAAGGGGTTCTGTTAAAAAACCCGCTGTGATCTCTTGCGCTGCATCTGGCATTGGATCTGTTTTTTGGCGCTCAACACACGCTCTTTTTTGCAATCCTTGCACGTTCTGCCATGGGCCTAGGACTTGATGCAATGCCTCCAGCCAAAACATCGGCACTCCTTGCTCATACCGCTCACAAAAAACTTCACACACCTATAGCATGAAAATGACTCCAAGTCATTCTTCTGTATAACTATTTTTTTTGCTCTTTTAGCGTAAAAAGAAATAGTGATATCACAAGAAATGGGCTCATGGCTGGTGAAGCCAAGGAATCCCAGAAATGACTCTGCCTTATCTCCACCTGATATAACCTTAAAGCAAATGAAAAAAAATGCTAAGAAATCATAAATAAAGGCCTTTTCATCTCAGAAAAAAGCATGATAGGGTTTTTTCTGACATGCTAATTTTTCACCTCAAGGCCCATGGAACGCGCTGTTCCTGCCAACATGCTTATGGCTTCTTCCACGGAATTTGCATTCATGTCCTGCATTTTTTCTTCAGCAATCTCTCGGAGTTGCAATTGAGTCACGCTGCCCACCGTGCTGCCACGTCCTGGCGTTGTGCTGCCTTTTGCTACTGCAGCAGCTTTTTGCAAGAAATACGAAGCAGGTGGTTTTTTTAAAGAAAAAGTAAAGGTCTTATCGACGTACGCTGTAATCACTACAGGAATTCGAGCATCTGAGGGCATCGTCGCAGTTTGTGCATTAAATGCTTTGCAAAACTCCATAATATTGAGTCCCTTTTGCCCCAAAGCAGGCCCCACAGGAGGCGCAGGAGTTGCTTTTCCTGCTAAAATTTGCAAACGAATAAATCCCATTATTTTTTTTGCCATAATTGCCCCCCTTTTCTAAGTTAAACTTCTATCTCTTCTCTTTTTTTGCCTATAGCAAAGTTTGCCCCCATATCATGACAGCTTCTCAACTTGAGAAAATTCTAAATCGATGGGAGTAGGACGCCCCAAAATAGAAATAGAAACTTTCAAGCGAAAACGCTGCATATCAATTTCTTCCACCACACCTTCCATAGATGAAAAAAGCCCCTCAGAAACCCGTACCAATTCGCCAGGTTCAAAGACAACCTTTGCGGTAGTTGACTGATGAATCGTTTCTAACTGAGCTAAAAACTGAGAGACTTCCCCCTGAGATAATGGCCGAGGAATGCCATGGGAATCCGCCCCCAACATCCCTACAACGCGTGGCACCCTTCGAATGACATGGAGCGTCTCAGGCGTGCACTCCATATGCACAAGGACGTATCCCGGAAGAATGCGTTCATCCACTTGTATCTTAACACCACGACGAATGGCTGGAACAGATTTCTTAGGCACCAGTACTTCTGAAAGTTGATGTCCTAGTCCTGCGCGATCAAACTGCGCCCGCAGTTCTGTTGCAACCCGATTTTCGCTCCCTGCTGAAGCATGAATAATGTACCAATCAGCCACGCGCATCGACCTCCAGAATTAAGCGTAAAAAACGCACGATAGACTCGTCTACAATCAAAAGAAATATGGCAAATGCCAAGGCTAAAATAAATACGATAATGCTCGTAAAGATCACATCCTTTTGCGTCGGCCAAGTCACACGCTTTCCCTCTTGGATGACTTGTGTAAAAAAAAGCTTAGCCTCTTTGACTCCTCCGATACGCACAAATTTTCTATTCAAAAAAGCTCTATCCATTAGTACACCAAGATCTTTCCCCTTGTCAATTCAGACCATAAGAACAAAAAGGAAGTGCTCAACATTTTAGGTC
>CANGUX010000025.1 GCA_947457385.1 Holosporales bacterium | reverse complement strand
GGTCACCCTTTTTTCAGGGTGGTATGTCATACTGAAAGAGAATAAAGGGCACAAAGAGGGAGCACATGGCACGACAGAATGAAACACAAGCGATTCTATGTTGTTCTTTTTGTGGAAAGAGCCAATATGAAGTTCAAAAGCTCATTGCGGGCCCCACGGTCTTTATTTGCGATGAGTGCATCACGCTGTGCAACGATATTTTAGAGGAAGAATCCAAGCGCAATCAGATTTTAACACCCAGCCCAGCCATTCCCACCCCCATAGAAATTCACAGGATTCTCGACGAGTATGTCATTGGGCAATCGCATGCCAAACGCGTCTTGTCAGTAGCAGTACACAACCATTATAAGCGCATTCATTGCAACAGCACCGATGTGGAAATGACCAAATCCAATATCCTCATTATGGGTCCCACGGGTTCTGGTAAGACCTTGTTGGCCCAAACGTTGGCCCGTGTACTGGGGGTCCCTTTTGTCATTGCCGATGCCACCACGCTGACGGAAGCGGGATATGTGGGGGAAGATGTGGAAAACATTATTTTGAAACTGTTGCAGGCGGCCTCCCACGACGTGGAAAAAGCCCAGCGTGGCATCGTCTACATCGATGAAATCGATAAAATTGCACGTAAGTCGGATAATCCTTCCATCACCCGTGATGTTTCAGGAGAAGGGGTTCAGCAGGCGTTGCTGAAGCTGATGGAGGGTACAGTGGCCTCGGTGCCTCCCCAAGGGGGACGTAAACATCCGCAACAAGAATTTGTGCAAGTGGACACCACTCACATTTTATTTATTTGTGGAGGGGCGTTTGCAGGCTTGGACAAGCTGATTTCTGCCCGAAGCAAAGGCCACAGCATTGGCTTTAATGCCACTTTGGTGGGGTCTGAAGCCCAGAACACAGGGGAAATTCTCAAGGATGTCCAACCAGAAGATTTATTGCGCTTTGGATTAATCCCCGAATTTGTGGGGCGCTTGCCGGTGGTCGTCTCTTTATCTGACTTGGATGAAGCCTCCTTAACCCAGATTTTGACCGAGCCCAAAAATGCCCTCATCAAACAGTATAAAAAGCTGTTCGAAATGGAAAATACCCAGCTCACTTTGCGAGAAGACGCCTTGCGCGCCATCGTCAAAAAAGCCATCCAATTAAAAACAGGGGCAAGAGGACTGCGTTCCATTCTTGAAACGATTTTCCTCGACACCATGTACGACCTGCCTTCTGAAACCGTCAAAGAAATCATCTTTACAGAAGAATCCATTGTCTATGGGGCAGCTCCTATCAAGGTCTATGAGAAAAACCAGTCTAAAACCCAAAAGAATTAGGGTGTTCCGAAGTTAAGCTGAACCATGAAATGTGCAAGAACATCCAGGGGGCGCCCATAGGGTTTTAAGTTTTTTAGGCGTGTTTTTTTTGCACCCATCAAACATGCCAACCCATGGTGTTGAAGCGTGATCTCTTTTTTGAAGAGTCAGCTGATTGGGGGAAAAACCCTATAAAAACCCTATAAGACTCCCAAAAATCTGGTTAGGACTGGTTAGGAGACAGTAATCCTTTTGGCAAAGAATCCACAAATCTTGTGCTTCTTTTTTTCATCTCTTAACCAAAAAAATAAGTGATATTATAGGACTACAAAGAAGCTATGCGCAACGCATTGAATGCAATAGAAAGCCATGAAATAACGCTTGTGATCGGCAGCCAAAAAGCCAAAAATACTATTCGCGCACCTTTTCTGAACCCCTAAAAGCTAGTTTGCAGATTGCACTTTGTTTTCACTGAATCTCGCGGTTTTGCACCAGATCATCTGTACCAAAGGGAAAGCGATTTCACACGCGATAAAATCATCCAGGATACGGAAGACACACGTGCATCTTTGGGTGCTGATAGAGTGATTCTCATGGGGCACTCCATCCATGCCTTTAGGCGCTTGACTATGCCCTAGCTTTTCCAGATAAAGTCAGTCATTTGGTGTTGATTGCCTCCAGCCCCATAGTAGGTCAAGAAGGGTACAAAGAAGCCGATCGGTATTTTGAGGAATCGGTTTGCCCTGAAAGAAAAGCCGCATTCGCAAGCACCATGCAGCAGTTTGTCGAAAAGGGTGCCCCTTCGTTTATCAGGCGTATGCTGGCGTTTGGTCCAAGGCTTTGGTTTGATTATAGGTATGATGCCTCAGAACTCTGGGATGGGGTAGAAGTGAACGCGATAGGAGCGAACATCTTATGGGGGTGCCCGTTTGCAGATTACCCTATCACACACGCCCTAAATGCCATTCAATGCCCCATATTCCTTGCTCTTGGACGCTATGATTATTGCAACCCTCCCCATCTATGGGAAAAATATCGCGCTTTCGCCTCGGATCTCAAGGTCCGTATATTTGAAAAAAGCGGTCATACCCACAACTTGAAGAGTCCCATCTTTTTGATGCAGAGCTCATCACCTGGCTGGAGAAAGATTACGCATTCGGGTGTGCCACAGAGGAAAGGAATTCACACAGTGTCGAGCTATGAATGAAGTTCCACACTACCCCTATAGGGTTGAGTATGGTAAATCATGCAATACGATGGGTCAGTCCAGTCTCTTTTTGGTAAAATTCAGGCACAGAATACGAAAGAGCTTGGCCCCTTCTTTTGACCGATCTCTGACATGAACCCTTCACGTATTAACGTATCTCTTGCAATCCCTGCCAGAGATTTTGTCCTAAAGACAATCTTGACAGTGACACGCTGGGTAAAAAAGCATGATAAGCAAAACCATGCTGGGCGAATTGCAAAAACCACTGTCCCCTTCCATAGGTTGTATTGCATGGTATCTCATGTCTATGATTTTGATACCATAGAAAATTCTTTATTGTGTGTTTCTTTTTTATTTAAATCGTGTCATAACGACAGCACATGGGTGTGCCCATAGGATACGAGATGGAATACAGTGGATTGAGACCCAAGTGTGCCAGGAAAGAACCCGTTGGGTCTTGTGGATGCCCATGGCGTTGTCTTTGGGTATTTCCTCCTATTTCAACCTTTCTTTTGAACCTCCGCTCTCTTGGATGATCTTCTTAGGCGCCATGATAGGGGTTGCGTTTTGCGCCATCTTTTACGCACAAGGTCTTGTGCGCTTTATGGGATGGGGCCTAGTATGGGCTTTTATGGGCTTTGGATTAAGCTTTTTTCATACCCTACGCATGCAAGGACCCGCAATCCTAGCACACTCTCGTGGTCCTTTATGGTTGGAAGGCCATGTCACAAGCCTAAATCATCTTGCCTCTTCTCAACGTCTTTTTCAACGCATTGTCTTAACCCTCTCGCCGCAAACCATCCAAAAAAAAGCCTTGCCCCAGCGCGTATCCTTATCCATTAGAACGCTGAGCACCCCTCTTGAAGAAGGCGATGTCATTGGCATTAGGGCGAAACTCAATCCCCTCCCCTCGCCGTGTTTTCCTGGTGGCTATGATCCGCAACGCTATGCTTTTTTTCAAGGCATTGGGGCTTCTGGATTTGCGCTGAGTCCGCCTCAATTAAAAAGATCTTGTCCCTCCTATTGTGGGCCATGGCGTCATGCTTTAACACGAACCCTACTAAAACGTTTGTCCCACCCTTTTGGTGCCATTGCCTGTGCCTTGACTACAGGGGATAAATTGGCCATTCCTCAAGCCATTCAAAAGGATTTTTCAGCCTCTGGACTGTCCCACCTTTTGGCCATTTCTGGGCTTCATCTTTCTTTGCTTTCGGGCATGTCCTTCTTTTTCTTTCGGCGCCTGTTGGCCTGCATACCTTACTTGGCTCTAACTTTTAATTTAGAAGCCTGCTCAGCCATGCTTTCACTGGGCATCGGGGCCTTGTATTTGATGCTTTCTGGTTACAGAATCCCCACGCAAAGAGCATTCCTAATGATGACGGCCACGGTCATGGCCATGATGCTTTCCAGAAAAAAACAGGCCATGCGTATCTTATCTTTGTGCGCCTGTTTGCTGCTATGTATTGAACCAGAAGTTCTTATGCATATCGATTTTCAACTGTCTTTTTCTGCTGTTGCCGGTCTCCTTGCCTTTTATGAAGCAAAACGAAGGGTTGATCCACAACAGCCCTCTTTTATCCCCAAAAAAGGGTTGCAAAAAACGCTATGGGATTATGGCAAAAACTCTCTTGGATCCACCGCTTTAATCACGTTTGTGACGTTACCCATCGTTGCCTTTCATTTTCAACAAATTTCGCTCCAAAGTTTTTTTACCAATCTCATGGCCATTCCCTTTACGGCTTGCATTGTCCTCCCTTTTGGGGTGTTAGCGCTTCTTTCTTTGGCCACGCCTTTTGCTGCTTTTTTCTTTCTGATGTGGGAGTTTGCTCTTTTTGGACTGTGCTGGATTGCCAAGCAATCTTCTTTTTGGCTTTCTTTTTTGGTGTTTCATCATCCCCCCCTATCCCATTTTTTCTTTGCTGGAACGCTGATCAGTGCATTTTGGATGTTGCTTTGGAAACGACCATGGCGTTGGCTGGGCGTGCTGCCTTGGGGGGTCTTTGGAATCCTTGGCTATGGATTGGGGCAACGCCCTGCTTTTTTAATGGACGCCCATCATGTCCTTTCAGGTTATCTAGACTATAAATCTCGTACCCTTTGGGTTTCTTCCTTGCGCAAAGAAAAATGGATCACCCGTCGTTGGGCCCTTGTCTATGGTATGGATCACATTCGATCTATGGCTTACGCCCCGCCATGGATGATCTCGTCCCTAGGGACCCTGCAACAGAAAGCACAACACTATGGGTTTGGCCATCCCCTTGCTTTTTCAAAAGAGTTTATTCTTCTTTCGCCGCATGCCATGACAAAACGTCCTTGGATGCCTCAAGTCATGGATACGATCCCTTCACCCTAGACCATTCTTTCGATAAGATAAAAGCGGGAGACTTCAGTGGATCTTAGGTGTTAGTTCGCTTTTTTTTACTTTCATTGTTTTTTAGCATGGGGTTAAATTTAAACGCTGCACCAACTGCTTCTAAGAAACCCATACGTAAACAAGATACAGAAAAACTGGCCCAAGAAGTGCGTGATCTTAAGCGGTCTCTAAAATCTTTCCAAGAAAGGCTTATTCTGGTGGTGGAGCAACTGGGTACAGAAAAAGAATACCCCACAAAGTCTACACCGCTTATTCCCAAAGCCAATCTATGGGAGCTTCCCTATTTTAGCCAATTTGTGCAACACATCAAAATCCGTGTCCAAGAATTTCTCATTGGATTAGAGAGCGTTGCTCAAACTTTGATGCATCCCTCTTTATTGCAAAGGCCCTTTGCAAATTATCTTTTGTGTTTTTCCATCAGTTTTGGGGTTGGGCTGTTTTTGATCTTTCTGGGGCGAACTCTTTTGGTGAAGCGCATTCAGTCCTTTTTAGAGAGCGCTCCCAAAAGCACGTCTCTTAGCAAATTAAGCGTTGTCAGTGTCTTTTTGTTGGTCCCCTTGGGAGGGGCATTTGCCTTTTCCATGGTTACAGCGCTTCTTTTAGAATTTTTTTCCATTTCAAAGACAGCGTTTCGCAGTACAAATTGTGCTCTTTTTCCTTTGGATCTCTATATTTTATGGGCAGGATTTACCTGGATTTCCGTAACCTTTTATCCATCACGGCCTTCAAAAGCCCTCATTCCAGTAGATCCATATGGAGCACACCAAGGCGCCTTTTGTGGAAGAGCAGCTTTTCTGCTCTGGTTTTTGGGAAAGCTCATTCTGACGATTCTCGAGGTGTTTCCTCTCTCTATTCTGATGGCACGTGCCATTTCGGATCTAATGGGGGTGTTTGTCATCATCACATTATGGCGTGGGCTTTCTGTGGTGCGGAGGCATCTTGTGCCCAGTTCACAAACCGCTTATATCGTACGAGGCATTTTTTTAATCAAAGGGCTCATTCTTGGATTTTGTGGCATATGGTTGTTTGGGCGAACGTTACTGAGCTATTCCTTGGTGCCTTTGTTGGTCACGGGCGTCGGTCTTTTGTTGATTCATCCTTTGAAACGGTTATTTCGGCGATGGAGATTGCAGTTTTTATGGAAACGTCGTCATCAGAAAATGTTTCTTAGATCTCTTTTTAAATCTCAAGCCACCTTTGACAAGATCGTATCTTACCTCATTTATGGCGTGTTGGGATGTTTGTGGATCATGATGTTTTGGACCGATGAAGCAAGCGTGATTTCCTTGCTTCTTTTTTGGATGAAAACACCTTTTATGGGACGTGTTTTAAGTGGTGGATTGGTGGTCTTAGGGGCTATTTTTTTGGTCAAAGGATTAGACCGCATTTTGAAATATTATGTGGAAGAAAAATATGCAACAGATACGCAAGAAAATAATTTCTTAGCCAGTCGTTTGAAAACCCTGATGGCCATGCTGAAAACTTTTTTGCGCATTATTGTTTGGGCTCCCGCCATTGGCATTATTTTAGCCCAATTGGGATGGAATATAGAAACGGCTTGGGTCACCAGCATCGGGGCCGTCAGTTTTGCATTGACCTTTGGCCTGCAAAGCATTGTGCGTGATTTTGTAACAGGATTTTTCATCATCATAGAAAACAATCTCATGGTAGGCGATGAAGTAGAAGTAGACCAACGCAAAGGAAAAGTGGAGGCCATCGCCTTACGCACCCTAAAGGTACGTTCAGATGATGGCATATTGATGACGATCCCTTTTGGTCACATTGGCATTATTGGTAATAAAAGCCGTGACTTTTCTGCGATTATCATGAATATTTCCGTTGCATATAAGGAAGACTTAGATCGCGTTCAATCTTTAATCGAAAAAGCTTTTTTACAGGTGCGCAGAACGCCTTTTGTAGGACGACGGGTCTTAGGTGCTCTAGAGATTCGTGGGGTCAATGAAGTCACCAGCTATTCCGTCGTGTTTCAAATCAAAATTAAAACTACCCCAAGCAATCAAGATTTGGTCCGTCGCACCTTCAATAAAATTCTAAAAACGCTCTTTGATGAAGCTGGAATTGTCGTTCCCACCTCACCCCATATGACCATGCGCGCTTCTCCCAGCCTTACCAATACCATTGTGTCTTGATGGATAATCACATGACATCCAACAGAAAGATTAGCTTGCCTGAACGTGCAGCCTTATACATGGTGGGATGGGCCTTTAGTTTCAGCCTGGCCATGATTGGCAATAAATGGGTTCAGGGCACCATTCCCATTCCCTTAATTCTATGGGCACGCTGTGGCTTTGCCCTTCTTTTTCTCATGCCTTTTTTGTCTTATGAAAAACAGGTTTTGCGCTCTAAAAACGTAAAGATGCAACTGTTGCGAGGCTGTTTGACCAGTGGTGCCATGATTTGCACCTATATGGCCTACCAAAATCTCCCCACCCATACGGCCGCCATTTTAGGTACTTCAGGGGTATTGTTTACCTTTATCCTTTCTCAAGCTCTGTTGCGAGAATCCATTCATTGGACCCGTTGGGGGTTGTTAGCCCTGGGCTATATGGGGGTCTTGATTATTCTAGAGCCTATGGACTTGTTTACCCACAGCAAGGGCCTCTACAAAGGTCTGGCTCTGTTGGGAAATCTTATGGGATCCTGTGCGGTCTTAAGCGCACGTGTGCTGGCTCTACACAAAGAATCGACTTCCACCACCCTTTTTTTAGGCACGGCTATCCCCTTTGCAGTCTATACCCTGTTGGGCCCCTTTTTTCAGGTCTATACCACAGGTTCTTTTTTCCCCATAGGATTTTCAACACGTTGGGGAATCTTGTTAAGCATAGGAGGTTTGGGGGCCCTCTCTCAATTTTTCTATTTCTCGGCCTTGCGTTTAGCTCCAGCTTCCTTTGCAGCCCCCTTTGAATATCTGCGACTGTGCATCTTTATACCTCTTGGATGGTGCCTATTTCATGAGATTCCACCTATTTCTTTCTATATGGGTGCGCTCTTGATTCTGGCCTCAGCGTTCTTTTTAGTCCGTCAAAAACATGCTTTCGCTTAACCCCCTGGGCTTAAGGACGCTTCCGAAATAGGTTCATCAAGGATTTAGGAGATCCCTTCATCATTTTAAGCATTTTTTGCATCTGTTCAAACTGGGTTAAAAGACGATTGACCTCTGGCACGCTCGTCCCACTTCCCTTTGCAATGCGTCGCTTGCGCGATGCATTAAACAGATGGGGTTGAGCACGCTCTTTCTTTGTCATGGAAGAAAGGATGGCGCTTTGACGTTTCAACTGTGAAGGATGAATCTGAGGGCCCAGTTTATCTTTCATGCTTTGCATACCAGGCAGATAGTCCAGCAATCCCTCTAATCCCCCCATGGATTCAATGCTTTTTAATTTCTTTGCAAAATCATCCAATGTAAAAATGCCACGTTGTAACCGTTGCATGCTGCGCTCTTCTTCCTCAAGATTCGCCGTGCGGGTTACTTTTTCCACAAACCCAATAATGTCCCCTTGATCTAAGATGCGATCGGCAAGGCGTCGTGCATCAAAGGGCAACCCCTGGTGAGGAAGCTCCCCTGTTCCCATCCATTTTAAGGGTTGTTGTGTGACATGCCTCAGGGATAAAGCCGCCCCTCCCCGAGCATCTCCATCGACTCTGGAAAGACACATGCCCGTAATGCCAAGAGCCTCATGAAAGGCCAACGCCGTGCGTGCCACATCTTGTCCAGAAAGGGCATCCGCTACCAAAAAGATTTCGTGAGGCGACGTCAATGCCTTTAAATCCCGTAGCTCTTGCATCATGGGCTCATCTATGGCCAAACGCCCAGCTGTATCCAATAACAAAACGTCATATCCACGCGCCTTGATGAGGGCGCGTTTTGCAATGGCAAGGGGAGATTCTTGGGCAACGATATCAAGGGTGTCCACGTCAATGGATTGACCGATTAAAGCCAGTTGGTGCTGCGCCGCTGGACGCACCACATCCAAAGAGGCCATCAACACTTTCTTCTTTTTCCAAAAAAAACCTAGCTTGCCACACATGCTTGTTTTCCCCCCTCCTTGCAGGCCTACCATCAAAATCACGGTGGGTGGAGACGTTCTAAGCTCTAAAGCTTCTTTTGGATGGGTCAAAAAGGCAATCAAGGCTTCGTGTACGATTTTTATCACCCCTTGCACAGGGGTGATGCCCTTTAACAGGCGCTCACCTATGGCCCGAGATTTAACTTCTTCCATCAACGCTTTGACAGCGGGCAAAGCCACGTCAGCTTCCAACAACGCCATGCGCATCTCACGCAAGGCCGCTGAAACATCTTCTTCTGATAAAACACCTTTGCCACGAAGCCCATCAAAAATGCCCATAAGCCGTTTACTTAAATTTTCAAACATTGCAAGATCGCTGGTTTCTTTTAGCATAAATCTATCTGCTATCCTTTTCTACGTCCATGACCCATCTTGTCCGCATCCTAGCAGGAGGCAAAATGAAACATTCTCCGCTTTTCCCCATGGCAGAGCAGTACCGCAAACGCATGCATCTGTGGTCCCTTGAACTCCAAGAAGTTGAAACCTTTGAAAAAAGAGAACCCGCCAAAAAAGAAGCCTGGATCATCCTGGATGAACGGGGCAAGCCATGCTCTAGCCCTCAGTTTAAAGAGCTCTTGGAATCTGTGATTGTATGTCAAAAAATCCCCACGTTTCTCATAGGCACTTATCAAGGGTTTCCCCCTGATCTGATGGCTAAAGCCTTTAAAATCCTTTCTTTTGGAAGCCCAACGTGGCCCCATCTGCTGGCGCGCCTCATGCTGTTAGAGCAAATTTACCGCGCCCAACAAGCTATCCTTGGCCATCCCTACAGCCTCTAAAACAGAGCCAATCCTCCGTTGCAATGCAGGGTTTGCCCAGTGATGTAGTTTGCACGCTCATCTGCAAGAAAAAGAACGCAATAGGCAACGTCTTCGGGCTGGCCCATGCTCTGGCATGGAATGTGGCGTAAGAGCTCTTCTTTGGGCAGTTCCTGAGTCATGGCCGTTTCAATATAGCCTGGTGCCACGGCGTTTACCGTAATACCCTTGCGTGCGACTTCCAAAGCCAAAGATTTTGTCAATCCTGTCAAGCCCGCTTTGGCCGCTGCATAGTTGCATTGCCCAGGATTTCCCGTAAATCCAATGATGGAAGAAATGGAAATAATTCTCCCCCATTTTTTTTTTAGCATGCCAGGAAGCACGGCACGCGCTAATTGAAAGGCCGAGGTCAAATTCACCTGAATCACAGATTCCCATGATGTATCTGATAGACGCATGGCCAATCCATCGCGTATGATCCCCCCATTGTTCACAAGAATATCGATGGGGCCTTCTCTTTTTTCTAGATCTTTGATGGTGGGTTCACAGGCCCGAGGATCCCCTAAATCTAAAGGCAGCACAGCCCCCCCTACCTCATGGTGTAAAGCTTCTAATGCCTCATGATTACGTCCAGATAGGCACACCCTAGCCCCTTCTTGTGCAAAAGCATGTACCATAGCTCTCCCAATCCCTCCTGTTGCCCCTGTAATGAGGACATGTTTTCCTTCAAATCGTTTCATGCTGTTTTTTTTTAAATACACTTAAAAAAACCATAACGTCTTACCCCTATAGCGTCAATGTTCAGCCATGCCATAAGGCTTGAATCATGGCAATGGTGGCTAAAGCTGCGGTTTCAGAACGTAAAATCGCATCACCAAGATGCACAGAATGCATGTGTTGCACCCGCAAAAACAGCACGCGTTCCGCTTCGCTCCATCCTCCTTCTGGCCCGATAAACACCCCTCTGGGACGCGTTTTAGGGGATTTGACATGAAACCTTTGAAGCGAAGAGGATGCATAAGGATCTAGCACGAGAAACTCATCATCCTGGGAAAGGGTTTCAAGGCACGCAGCCAAAGAAGAAAAAGGGGCATAGTGGGGTATATGCAAGCGCTGGCTTTGTTCACATGCCTCTTGCAGAATAAGCATCATGCGACGATGCTGTTTAGTCTCCTCTTGTGAACGCATGGTGTACTGACTGATGATGGGGAAAAAATGGGTTACGCCTAATTCACAGGCTTTTTCAACCAACCAATTCTGTCGTTTGATGGAGCTAAAATAAAGACATAATGGCAGAGGTAAAGCAGGTTGATCCTGCATGCAATGATGCAGCATGGCCTCTTTTGACCCCATCAAGGTGGCGGTCCAAAGGCCTTGTTTTCCATTAAACACAAGAAGGTCATCGCCTTTTGTCTTTCTCATGACATGCATCAAGTAATGGCTTGCAGGATCCGATAAAGGAAGAATCGTTCCAAGGATAAATGGGGCATCTATATACAAGCGAGGAACACGATGGATTGAAATCCTGCGACTGCCTTCTTGAATCTTTTGGGGCATTCCGTTATAG
>CANGUX010000024.1 GCA_947457385.1 Holosporales bacterium | reverse complement strand
TTTTAGGTCCATCAACGCCTCTATGGGCGTATTCTGAACCGCAGAATGAAGGCAGCATGGAAATAGAGCTTAATTCAGAATTGGAAATGGGAGATACTATAGAAATAGAGAACAATTCAGATGAAATGAAAATAGAGCCTAATGCATCATTCGAAAGCGATTATCATGAAAATATTCCAGAACTCCATCAAGACAATGAAAAGGCACTACCGCCAGTCTAGAAGAAGAGCTTAGTGCAGCAAACCCCTCCTCTGCCTCAGAATCTGATACGCATACGTGGTAAGGAGAGCATGATCTTCATCGAATATAATGGCTTTGTATCCCTTATAAGGGAATTACCAGAAGAGTGCCCATGCACTCTTCTGAAACACTTATGTTATTGGATATGCTTTAAAACCAAACGGCTTCCATGGGGGTGTTCTTCTGTCGTCACCCAGACTTGGGAATCTTCTCCAATTTTTCCTTCCAAGATTAAAGTTGAAAGAGGATCCACGAGATGTTTTTGAATGGTACGTTTCAGGGGGCGAGCGCCATAAGCGGGGCTATACCCTTCTGATGCCAGCCATGTCAAAGCAGGATCTGAAACATGCAGTTGAATGCGTTGTTGTTCTGCTAAATGGTGCAACATGCCCAACTGAATGGTGACGATTTTTCCCATATCTTGAAGCTCTAAACGACGAAAAAGCAAAATATCATCCAAACGATTTAGAAATTCAGGTCGAAATGAAGCTTGAACTTCCTCCATGACATGGTTGCGTGTTTCTTGTGAAAGCGCCCCCTCTTCTGCGGTTTCAGCTTCTTTAAGAATCCATTCGCTCCCTAGATTAGAGGTCAGAACAATCATGGTGTTGCGAAAATTAACGGTACGTCCATGGCTATCCGTCAGGCGACCTTCATCCAAGACCTGCAAAAAGAGATTAAAGACATCGGGATGGGCTTTTTCGATTTCATCGCACAACAGCACCTGATAAGGACGTCGCCGCACGGCCTCGGTCAATACGCCACCTTCTTCATATCCAACATATCCAGGGGGGGCACCAATTAAGCGTGACACCGCATGGCGTTCCATATACTCAGACATATCGATACGCAACAAGGCACTCTCATCGTCAAAAAGAAATTCAGCCAGAGCCTTGCATAATTCTGTTTTTCCCACGCCTGTAGGGCCCAAAAATAAAAATGAACCGAGCGGCTTGGCCACATCAGACAAGCCTGCCCGACTGCGGCGTATGGTGTGACTGAGTGCGGATACGGCTTCTTCTTGCCCCACGACACGTTGGCGCAACAAAGATTCCAAGTGCAATAATTTTTCGCGCTCTCCTTCCAGCATGCGATCCACGGGGATCCCTGTCCAACGTGCCACAATAGAGGCAATGTCTTGTTTTGTCACCTCTTCTCGCAACAAACTGGTGTGGGGAACGCCATCTTCTCCTTTTACTTTTTTCTCTAAATTGGGGATGACGCTGTATAATAACTCTCCTGCACGCCCCAAATGACCTTGACGCTGTGCTTCCATTAAATCATGGCGTGCTTTTTCCAGTTGGGCTTTTAGATCATGAATGTTTTGCAAAGCAGCGCGTTCCATTTCCCATTGATGGGTGAGATGGCGACTTTTTTCTTCATCTTCGGAAAGTTCTTTTTCATTTTTGACAAGGCGCGCCCTGGAAGCCTCATCGGTTTCTACTTTTAAGGCTTCGCGTTCGATCTTTAATTGAATAATACGACGATCTAATTCATCTAAAGCTTCTGGTTTAGAGTGCACCTCCATACGCAATCGACTGGCCGCTTCGTCCATCAGATCAATGGCCTTATCGGGTAAAAATCGATCGGCAATATAGCGATGAGACAAGGTTGCAGCGGCTACAATGGCCCCATCGGTAATGCGTACGCCATGATGCAGTTCATAGCGCTCTTTAATGCCTCTCAGCATAGAGATGGTTTCTTCTACCGAGGGTTCTGCTACATAAATTGGCTGAAATCGCCTGGCCAAAGCGGCATCTTTTTCAATGTGTTGACGGTATTCATCCAGGGTTGTGGCTCCAATACAATGGAGCTCTCCCCGCGCCAAAGCAGGTTTTAACATGTTAGAGGCATCCATGGCCCCATCGCTCTTGCCTGCTCCTACCAGAGTATGAAGCTCATCGATAAACAGAACAATCTCTCCCTCTCGGTGTTCTGCAATTTCCGACAAAACGGCTTTCAAACGTTCTTCAAACTCTCCACGGTATTTGCTTCCCGCAATCAAGGCCCCTAAATCTAAGGCCATGACTTTTGTATTTTGCAACGTGTCTGGCACGTCTCCTGTTGCGATACGCAAGGCCAGTCCTTCGATAATGGCTGTTTTTCCAACGCCTGGTTCTCCGATTAAAACAGGGTTGTTTTTCGTGCGCCGAGAAAGCACTTGGATGGTGCGTCGAATTTCCTCTTCTCGCCCAATAACGGGGTCAATTTTCCCTTCTCGTGCAAGGGCCGTGATATCTTTTGCATATTTTTTAAGGGATTCATAGGTATTTTCGGCCTGAGGACTGTGGGCTTTTTTTCCTTTACGTAAGGTCAAAATCGCCTCTTTCAAAGCTTCTTTTTTTAACCCTGCTTGCTTAAGAATGGAGTGCGTTTCCAACAATCCCATCAAAAAACTTTCAGATGTGACAAAAGAATCTTGCATTTCTTTTGAAAAATCCTCTGACGACAACAACGTTTTATGGAGCTGAGAAGAAATCTGCACGTCTCCCCCCTCTACCTTAGGCCCTTTTTCCAAGGCCTGCAGCACAAGTCTGCGTACCTCTTGGGTGTTGCCCCCTGCACTTTGGATTAAATGGGCTGCCATCCCTTTAGGGTCTTCCATCAACACAGATAAAAGGTGCTCTGGATAGACCGATGGGTTGCCCCGTCTCAATGCAAGATTCTGTGCCTCTTGCAAAAATGTTTTTGCGCGATCCGTAAACTGGTCTAATGTCATTATCCCCTCCTATCACCATCATGGCTGCCTCTTATTTGTATCCCACAAGTGAGATTAAATAAAAGAGTAAACAGAGGAAGACGCTGCTCTTTTAAGGCATTAAACCAAATCGCGGTGAAAAACATAGCCACACTGCCCGCGCTTTTCTACCAATTTCCTGGCGGTTTCGGCGGCAAAAACAGACCGATGACGCCCTCCTGTGCATCCAAAAGCAAAAACAAAAGCAGGGCGAGACTCCAGCAAAACCACGTCAAACACAAGACGTTCAAACAGTTCCATAAAGCTTTGGAATTGACCGTTTCCCTGAAAATAATCCCATATTTCTTTTGATTTTCCTGTTAGAAATTTTAATTTCTCTTCATAAAATGGATTGGGAAGACATCGCATATCAAAGACAAAATCTGCATAAACAGGAATGCCACGACGATAGGCAAAGGATAAAAAATATAGCGCCGATTCCAACCCATTTTTAAATCCCAAAGTATTTTGTAAAAAACTACGCATTTCAGGGGGAGAATAGGCAGACGTGTTAATGAGGTGATCTGCGATCTCACGCATAGGGGAAAGCAGTCTTTTCTCTTCGCAAATGAGATCTCGAACATGCACACTCAATCCCAGAGGGTGCTGACGACGGCTTTCACGATATCGACGCTCGATGACGTCCGAATCTGCTTCGAAAAAAAGGAGCGTCGTGGTAAAAGTGGGATCCGCTCTTAATTTTTCTAGATATAAATGAAAAGAAGAAGGATCAAAACCGCGCGTGCGTATATCTATGCCAAGGGCAAGGGGGGCCGTCACCTGTTTTTTTTTTAATATCTTAAAACAAAGTTCTATGGGAAGATTATCAATGACCTCACATCCAAAATCTTCTAGGGCTTTTAATGCCGTACTCTTCCCTGAACCAGAGATGCCAGTGACAATTATAATGCTTGGCTTTTTGGATACAGAACGATTTTGCATGGTTCAATCTACGCCTCATAACCTTGTGCCGAAGAGGTGAGTCGAACACCCGACCTACTGATTACGAATCAGTTGCTCTACCAACTGAGCTACTTCGGCTTGCTCTTTTATAGGATTTCAGGATCCCAATAAAAATGCAAGCAATCCATCCATGAATGCTTTTTTTAATACGGGGTTCTTGATTTTTTTTTAAGCTCCTTCTATTCTTCCTGAACGCAGCAAGCATATGGAACGCTTTATGGAAAAAGCATTGCCTCGAACCGTTAGCGCCTGGCAAGAGCGATGGGTCTTCTTCAAACGATGGTTTGCCCATCCACGCCAACTGGGCAGTTTGGTTCCAAGTTCTCAAGCTTTAGCCCGTTTTATGGCGGCTTCCACCTTAAAGGAATTGGCCCCTGGAGATCATGTCCTAGAATTAGGAGCAGGCACAGGACGTTTTTCTCAGGCCTTGTTAGATGCTGGGCTCCCTGAAGAACGACTTTGGTGCGTTGAAATCGATCCTATTCTATCCCAAGGTCTTGCACTGCGCTTTCCCAATGTACATGTCCTTCAAGGCAATGCCTGCGCGCTGGAAACGTTGCTGCCTGAATGGTTGCATCAAAAAATAGGCGTTGTGGTTTCTGGAATCCCTATGCTTGCCCTTTCGAAGGTGGTGCAACAAAAAATAGTAGAGGGCTGTTTCCAGATTTTAAAAGAAAAAGGCATCTTTTTGCAGTTTACCTATAGTCCTTTTTCCTCTATTCAGGCCAATCGTTTTGCTTTGGAAAAAAAACGCTTGGGCACGGTGTTTCGCAATTGTCCCCCTGCCAGTGTATGGTCTTACACCCAGGTGGATGCATGAAGCGCTTTTGTCTTATGATGATGGCCTTTTTTCCTCATCTTGTTTTTGCCAGCGCAGAAACACCTAAGGGAAAATCTTTCGATTTAAGCCTGGTGATGTCAGAAGGATATAATCCTAATTTAAATCTCAGTCTTGTGGGATCTCCTAAAACCAAAATCTCAACCCAAATGGTTGTTATTCCAGAATTGGGCTCTATTGTGCCTTCTTTTGTGGATAAAGATGGTCATAAAGATTCTGAAAAAGATGATGAAGAAGAAGATTTAGAAGAGCCACCAGAAATTCCTATGGAAAGAAGGCTTATGGAAAGAAGGCCCGAAACAGATGTTGATTTTTTAGGCATTCCTGTGAAAAAAACCCCTTTTACGAAATAGTTGCGTTAAAGCTGTGTACTGTGACGTGTGCCGGATGCCGGAATCGAACCAGCGACCTACTGATTACAAATCAGCCGCTCTACCATCTGAGCTAATCCGGCCAACTTTGAGTGTACCTCTTTGTCCCCTGTTTTTTCAAGCCCATGCATTCTGATTTATTCTTCCATCAACGTTGCTACTGCATTGCAAATCCAAGGTTGATGGATGCGTTTAGAGCGCTCTACTTTAATGATGTCTCGAACACACTGCAATGTTTCAGCCAGATTTTCATTCACAAGCACATAATCATATTTTCCATAATGAGAAATCTCTTTTTTTGCCTGTGCCATACGGTGTGCAATGCTTTCAAGAGAATCTTGGCCCCGTAATTCCAAACGTCGTCTTAATTCACTCAGAGAAGGTGGCAAGAGAAAAAAACTAATAATTTGACCTGGATATTGCGCTTTCAACGTCAGCATGCCTTGCCAATCCACGTCAAACACTCCGTCGGTACCCTCTGCTGGCATAAGGTGAGGCGTTCCATAAAAATGATCCAACACTTGGGCGTACTCTATTAATGTGCCCTTTTGAATTTCTTGTTGAAATGAGGCATGACTCACAAAATAATACTCTTGCCCATGGGATTCATCCAAACGTGGCTGTCGCGTTGTCATAGACACAGAAAGCTTAAGGTCAGAAGCTTTGGCACATAAGGTTTTTGTTAATACCGTTTTTCCTACTCCAGAAGGGGCAGAAAACACAAAATACAAAGTTTGGCGCTTCCTTCCCAGACTTTTTTCCTCTAAACCCATGGTTATCCTTTATGGTTATACATCCGTTAGATCATTCTAACGCCTTTTTTCTCTATTTGCTTAACCCATAGGGTTTCCCTTGCTCTAAGGCCTACTAGGCTATTGTTGCCGAAAAATTGAAGATTTTTTAAGGTGTTTCAAGGCTTTAATAAAAGGATGAAATTTTCTAAAGGAAACATGATTATGGCTTCAACTGGTTTGTTATCCACACTAGCAGGATTATACTTTGGTGCAGGATTTGGAGGCGCTGGAAATTACTATGACGTACAAGCCCATCAAAAATGGGGGTTTCAAACGTCAAAACCCTTGATTTTTGAAGGAGCTTTGTCGCCCGTTAATTTCGGCCCAAACCTATTGGATACACCCCTTATAGTAGAACCTTTCACAGACAATTATCAGAATGCAGCACGCCATCAATTTAGGTTTACGGGAGATGTTCGCTTAGGATACTTAGGCGCACTATCTAATTGTTTTTATTTAGGAGCAGAATTACGTTATTTTTTCACACCCCATAAAATTGCTTACAAAAACAATATATCGTATGAACCAACCTTATCTCTTAGTCCAGGTGTGTATACCTTTAGGGACAGTGACAGGGATGATTTTCAGTTTGATGCCAATATTACATCTTGGAACCAAAGCAATAAAGCCTATATTCATTCCAATGCCACCCTTAAAAACAATGGTATTTTTTCAGCACTGATCAATGTTGGATTGGGGATTGCGCCGTGTTGCCTTGTAACGTTTAAAATTGGTCCTTCTTGGACCACCACATCTGTAAAACAATCTATCCTGTCTTCTCTAAACGTGAAGGTTGCGGCCATGGCCGGATCCGACTCTTCTGTCACGATTCCAAGCAACAGCATGATAGATACTAATGGTCTTTTTTTACCCTATAATGGTCCTCTGACCCTTCCTGTTGTAAACCAGAAAGTTCAGATCCCCCCTGGCGTTTTGGCCAATGCTACGAACGTTACCCTTCCCACAAAAGGTTTAACTTTAGACGTTCAGAATGGACCTACGGTGACGCTTCCTTCTATGATGTCATTTACTACTCCGGGCGCTCCAAGTTCTGGGCCCGTGTTATCTACAACTTTTCCAGAAAAAGGGGGCTCTGTCATCATTCCAGCATTCAGCATGTATACAACGACAACTCCAAGGAATGCAGGTTTATTCCCAACGACTCAAGCTTCTTTCCCCGTTAATAATGGGCAGATTGATATTGGAGGTAATGCTCTTCCATTAAATGGCCAGCAGTTCCCTATTACATCATGCACATTGCCCCTTGCAAATTCTCTCTACATCACCATTCCTAAGGATGCTTTTACGGACACAAGTGGCGTCATGTCTCCCTATGTCGATACAACCTTTTTAGTGACAGATACGCCTACTCAATGGGGGCCTTCTACGGCTATTCAAAACAAAGCAGATGTACAAAACATCACAAAAAGTCATAAACATACCCGGGTTGGGCTTGGTTTTGGCTTTGGGGTGGAATTGCCCATTCAACGTGGATTGGCAGTGACCCTAGAAAGTGTCAGTCACATCTTCTTTAAGAAAGGCAAATCACACACCTGGGATAATGGCCAAAAGGCTTTACATCATCAAAGTCGCTATGCTTTTGTTTCGGGGCTGGTGGGCTTAAAATATGCTTGGAATTCCAGCAAATAAGCTGTTGCCAAGGGGGCATGGTGTTGCCCCCTACCCTCTTAGGTTAGTGCTGCACCCTTTTTTACCCTTCATTGAAACGCTATACTGCCTTATAAGGTGAATAAAGAGGCAAGTCTATGCTTTCTTTTTCCCAGTGTGTGTTGCAGTGGTATGATTTGCATCAACGCACCTTTCCTTGGCGTATGCCTTCCAGTCAGCCCTCTCGCCCTGATCCTTATGGGGTTTGGATCAGTGAGATGATGTTGCAACAAACCCAAGCTGAAACCGTCGTGCCTTATTTTCAGGCCTTCATGCAACGCTTTCCCAATCTATCTTCTCTCGCCCATGCTGCTATTCATGACGTGCTTTTGCTTTGGCAGGGGTTGGGCTATTATCGCCGCGCGCATCACGTGCATCAGGCTGCACAACAGATGCAAGAAACAGGTATGCCTTGTACAGAGGCCGATTGGCGTCGTCTTCCTGGCATTGGCCCCTATACGGCAGCCGCCATTTCAGCCATAGCCTTTGATCAAAGCGCCGTGGCCATTGATGGCAATATTCGACGCATTCTTTCACGACATGCTGGCCTTACCTTAGAAGGTCTCAGCGAAAAACACACCATGGAACGCTTACAACATCAAGGAAAGCTCTATCTTCCTGACCAACGCGTGGGCGATTACACTCAAGCCTTAATGGATCTGGGATCTCGTGTTTGTACGCCAAAGTCGCCCACATGTGCTTTGTGTCCGGTTCAAGACACCTGTCAATATCCTTCCATCATCCCCCATGTTAAAAAGCCCTCTGTTCCCAAACCCAAACGCTATGGAACGGTATTTATCGTGCAAAAAGATGAGGAATATGTGCTGCTTACGCAACAGAATGAACACACCCTGTTAAAAGGACTGTGGGGATTTCCCACAACGCCATGGACTTCTGTCGCACCCGATCCGGATCCTTTATGCCATTTAATGGGTATTGTTGAACATCATTTTACGCATTTTTCTCTTTCTCTTCAGGTGATGAAGCGAGAAACACTTGCTTGTGAAATGCCCATGTGGGTTCCTCTTTCTCAGCTGGAATGCTATGCCTTTTCTAACCTTATGCGCAAAGTTCAAGCTTTAGCTTTTCCTTAAAAAATTGTTTTAAAGAAAATATTGACAAACATCTCATGGAAAGCACACCATGAAAGTGTCTTTAAAATGAGTAAAGAGGAGCAATAAAATGCATCAAAAAACGAAATTTTTGTCCCTATTGGGGATACTGTTTGCCACCCAAACCCATGCAAGCGCTTTGGAACAGTATTTCTTAGATGCTTGTAAATTTGTGGATCCTAATCTTCATAATCCTGAATATGGCCCGTATACGCCTGTAGATAAATTCACGCGAGAAGTTTTTGAAGCAAAATTCAAGAAAAACGGCATTAATTTTAAAGAAGTAATCGAAGATTTTGAGGTTACATATAAATTGAACCTGCCAAAACCAGAAGAGAATGCATTTGTCAGACTATCGTGGTTCGCCTTGGAAAGATCGCTTCCTGGTTTTAAGGGAGATCCAGGAGATCCAAATTACGGATTAAAAGGAAAAAAGCGGCGTGGATCCCCTGAATCATTTGCACGTTCTCCTTTTGGTCCCCCCCCAATTGGCAAAAATAATGTAGATGAGCAAAAGCCAAAGAACCCATCTTTGGACCCATCTTTGGATGAGAAATTTGGTGTTAAAAACTCACAAAAGCCACCTTCAGTGCATGAGAAATTTTCTTCTATCGCTGATAAAGCAAAAAATATGAATCCAAATGAACTCGTCGGTTTCATTAGTAATATTGGAAAAGAAATAAAAAACATACCCAGTTCTGCAATAGCAGAATATGCTCAGTCAAGCCAAGCTAAAACAGTATGGAAAAGAGTAGAGACGGATTTTAAGAAAAATTTTAGGCCGGGATATGCAGAAAAAGAGTATAAAGAAATCGAAGCATTACGCAATAATTGCATGAAAGTTGGAATTGATTTTGATGGATATATAGAAAGATACAAAGAATTTGGAGGAGGAAGTGATAAAGAAGCATTGCAAGCCGTGCGTGAGGAACTTGCACGCTTGGAAGGGCAAAGGAAAGAGCAGCTAAATCCTAGCTCCTTGAGTAAAAAAGATGCAGAACGAGAAATCAGTCAATTAAGCTATGATCTTGGATTACATAAGGTTGATCTTAAAGAGTATACGAGAGAATACATTAAACACACTGGGGCGAGTTATGAGAAAGCTATAAAAGCAGCTTATGCTCAGCTTGAGCTGTTAAATGACCAACGTAAAAAAGAAGAATTTTCTAAATTTGAAGAGCGTTATTTAAAGAATAACTACGACGCAGAAATTGGAAATAAGAGCTCAAGCAAATTTGAACCTCCTTACAAGAAGAGCGAATACCCTTATGGTCGTAGAGAAGAAAAATTTGACGGGAGAAAAAAAGAAGAACCTGCTTTTGCAGCACCAAGTGCCGTGCGATTTCCCGATCCATATTACAATGCTTCTAAGTTTGAACCCCCTTACAATCAGAACCAGTATCGTAGGGAAGAGTTTAACGATTCTGGGCTTTATTTAAACGCAAAAATTGAAGATAAGCCTTACAATCAGAAAAAAAATCCCTATGGTCGTCGGGAAGAAAACTTTAACTCGAGAAAAAAAGAAGAACCTGGTTTTGCAGCACCAAGTGCCGTGCTATTTTCCGATAATGCTTCTAAGCTTGACGATAGATCTACAGTCTCTGTCTCAAATCCTTATGCAAAAGAACACATAGAAGAAATACCACAAGATAGTCGTATCTCATTCAAATTATCTGCATCTCAGATTCGTAAGGATTTTGATGGACATGGCTTTGTTTTGCCATCGGGAATTGAAGGGCTCACCGAAGAAGAGCTCCTGTTATTTATGAAAGGAAAGATATTAGAACAAAAAATGAAAACAAGTAAAATAAAAGGAAACTCATTTATTGCCTATGATGAAAAAAAAAATGGTACTCCAACGCCCCCAGATAGTATAATAGTAGAAAAAGAAAAAATTCAACCTAAAGAAGTATCAACGCTAGACCCTAATTTTGCGTTTATGCCACTCGATGAAAAATTCGATCATTTGTTGCGGTATGCATCGTTTAATCGATTAAATAAAGCATATGTCACACTACTTCTTATGCCATTTTATGAAGAATTTGTGCCACCTAAGGATAAAAAATGGGTTAATGATTGCATGGAAGACGCCCATAGAATTTTTATTCAGGAGCTGACTGCACTGACTCCAGAAGAAAAAGATAAGATTAAAATTCCAAAAAATACAGAAGAAGAAACATTTTATAGAACATTAAAATTAACTATAAATCAAGGAAAAATATCAGGCAATTTAGAAAAAGAACCTCATTTAATCAGTAATATGTTGAAAAAAATACTCGACTTTACACCGGGAGGAGAGAGATAACTACAATGACTTGTCAGAGAAAATAATCTTAGGTAGAATAAGTAAGTTGGGATTTTATCTCAAGGTTTGAAGACTTTTTTGTACTATTTGCCCAGGGTTTTGTTCATAATAAGGATGAAACTCTGGGTGTTTTTGCGGGTGTAGCTCAGGGGTAGAGCACAACCTTGCCAAGGTTGGGGTCGAGGGTTCGAATCCCTTCGCCCGCTCTTTTTTGTCATAGGGATGGGTATGAAAAAGTCAGTGGGTATCGAGAACGCAGATCAAAAAAGAAGATGATTCAATCTACTAAGGCATTTTCTATTGAAAACAATGAAATCTTTGCAGACTTCCGAATTTGCATTAAGCGCACATGCAGTAAGTAAGGCTTTTGAAGGGCGTAGTGTCCTAAAGAATCTTTCTCTTGATGTTCATGCCAATGAATCTATGGTCGTTATGGGGCAATCGGGAGTTGGCAAATCCGTTTTATTGCAATGTTTCCTAGGATTTTGCACGCCAGAGTCTGGGCAATGTTGGATTGGGGGAAAAGAGGTTGCAAAGGAAACCAACGCACAGCAAGCGTCTAGATTTAAAAATTCTGGTGTTGTGTTTCAGTCTTGTGCCCTGTTTGACAGTCTTACATTATGGGAAAATGTTGCGTTTCGTATACAAGGGCATGATCAAAAAAGAAGAGCAGA
>CANGUX010000023.1 GCA_947457385.1 Holosporales bacterium | reverse complement strand
CTGATGAACCATTGTTTCTAAAAGTACTTTTCTTATGCTTAAGACGTTTTCTCGTTCTTTGATCAAGAAATATTCTCGCAATGAGCGATATATTCGTCAGCTGGATGCTTTGGTTCATCGCATCAATGAAATAGAATCTTTGTATGTCGGTCTTTCAGATTCCCAACTGCATGGAAAAACGCAAGAATTTAAAGATCGCTTGGCCCAAGGTTTTTCTTTAGATAGTCTTTTGGTAGAAGCATTTGCAACGGTACGTGAGGCAGCTAAACGCACATTAGGACAACGACATTTTGATGTGCAGCTGAAAGGGGGCATTGTCTTGCATCGCGGCATGATTGCAGAAATGAAAACGGGGGAAGGGAAAACTCTGGTGGCAACTCTTCCAGTGTATCTCAATGCTCTTATGGGAAAAGGGGTACATGTCGTTACGGTCAATGATTATTTGGCCCAGCGTGACTCGGCCATTATGAAACCTATTTATGAGTTTCTTGGGCTTTCAGTAGGGTGTATTATCCAAGATTTAACCAATGAAGAACGGCGGACCGCCTATCATAGCGATATTACTTATGGTACCAACAACGAATTTGGATTTGATTATTTACGCGATAACATGAAATTTTCAATGGATGAGTTGTGTCAGCGTCCTTTTTGTTATGCCATTGTGGATGAAGTCGACAGTATTTTAATTGATGAAGCGCGAACGCCTTTGATTATCTCTGGGCCTGCTGAAGATTCATCTGATTTATACACAAAAGTAAACGACTTGATCTTAAATTTAAACGATGAACACTATGAAAAAGATGAAAAACAGAAATCTATCTCTTTTACAGACAAAGGCTATGAACACATAGAGCATTTAGTGAAAACATTGGGATTGATTAAAAACGATCAATTGTTTCATCCTCAGAATTTGATGTTGGTGCATCACCTAAACCAAGCCCTTAAGGCGCAGAAAATGTATCATCGCGATATCGATTATATTGTGACCGATCGGGGGGCGGTGGTGATTATCGATGAGTTTACTGGACGTATGATGAAGGGAAGGCGCTATTCGGATGGACTGCATCAGGCATTAGAAGCCAAAGAAGGTGTTGAGATTGAAGCAGAAAATCAGACTTTAGCTTCCATCACGTTTCAGAATTATTTTCGCATGTACCCGAAATTATCGGGCATGACAGGGACGGCACAAACCGAGGCTCATGAGTTTGAATCTATTTACAAACTAAACACGGTGGTCATTCCCACCAATGAACCCGTCATGCGCAAGGATGAAGAGGATGAAATTTTTCGCACATTCGAGCATAAAAAATGTGCCATTGTCAAACAAATCAAGGCCTGTCGTGACCGCAATCAACCGGTTTTGGTGGGGACTGCAAGCATTGAAAAGTCTGAGATTTTTTCATTGGCCTTGCAACAAGAGGGGATTCCCCATACCGTTTTAAATGCACGCCAACATCAGCTGGAAGCAGGGATTATTGCCAAAGCAGGCATGCCAGGAGCCGTGACCATTGCCACCAATATGGCAGGGCGGGGTACTGACATTAAACTTGGGGGGAATTTAGAGGTTCAATTGGCTGAATCCCTAGAAGGCATTGAGGCCCCAGATGAGCGCATGGCCATTGAACATAGGATCCGCCAAGAGGTTGCAGCGTCAGAGGCCTTGGTGAAAGAAGCGGGTGGATTGTTTGTTTTGGGTACGGAACGTCATGAAAGTCGTCGTATTGACAATCAGTTGCGTGGCCGTTCGGGGCGTCAGGGGGATCCTGGGGCTTCTAAATTTTTCATTAGTTTAGAGGACGACCTCATGCGTATTTTTGGTCCAAATCTGAAATTAATGAACTATTCTTTGCAAAAAAATGAACAGCAAGAAAATGAACCCATTATGCATCCTTGGTTAACACGTGCCATTGAAAAAGCACAACAACGGGTAGAAGCACAACATTTTGATACACGAAAGCACTTGCTGAAATACGCCGATGTGCTTAATGCTCAACGCAAAGCCGTATACGATGAGCGCATCCGTTTAATGGAATTAGATGACATTAGAGAGCTTGTCCATAAAATGGTGCTGGAAACAATCGGTGTTTTGGTGGACTTATCTTCATCCAATGGGTTAGTGTCTGATCTGCATAGCTTGCAAGAAAGTGTAGAACGCGTTTTCCATGTCACCATTCAAGAGCCTTGGATACAAGAGGGGGGTAACTCTGAATTTTTCAAAGAAAAAATAGAAGAATTGGTGTGGCAATCCTTTGAAAAATTAGAAGAAACCATAGGCCATGAATCCATGCGTCGTATAGAAAAAACGGTTCTTCTAAGAACATTGGACGCGGCTTGGATTGCGCATTTAAATTCAGTCGAAAACTTGAGACACGGGATTCACCTTCAGGCGTATGGACAAAAAGATCCGCTTAATGAATATAAAAATGGTGCTTTTTTGATGTTTAAGAGCATGGCGATTCAATGGAAACAAGATGCCCTATCTTCTTTATTCCAGGTTTCTTCCCAGTACTTTAATTTTGAAAACTATGAGGAAGAAGAAGAGGGGGGCATACAAGAGGAAACGCCAGAAGCATTGCACTATGAGCATCCCAGTGTATCTTCAGAAACCCTAGAAGAAGGACAAGAGAAAGACGCCTTTATTGAGGATTTTTTGAAACGCTCTTTATCAGAAGAACCCGTTTACATGCAAAAAGGGCCTGTACGTAGGAAATCAGGAAGGCCTAAAAAAATCATTGCACCAGATTCACGTAATGCGATTTGTCCTTGTGGATCAGAACTGCGTTACAAACATTGTCATGGGAAACCCAGTTAAAAAAATCTAGGCCTAGGCTAGGATGCTTTGAATATGCTGTAAGGAGGTCTAAAGTAGAGTAATTTTGAAGGCCTCTTAAGAGCAGCATCGTATGGGGACAGGGGCATAAGCGTTATATGCGCATGGGTGCAAGAAAAAGGGTATTTTGAACTGTAAGCTATAAAGACCATGCATTTTTGGAATCGAACGGATGTATGATGGTGTGCGCAAATGATTCTTTTCGATCTGAAATTGCAAACTGCAAAAAATTTAAAATAAATCTTCTGAAAAAAATGATGCAAAAAAAACAAGCGAGGGTAACAATCTATGTCTAAAAAGGTTTTCATTGACTGCCATTGCCCCATCTTTCATCTCCCTATCCTTATTAGTTTCCATAATACAAATTGTGATGCTTTTTTGTTTTCCCCAGAACCACGCACAAGGTCAAAATTTCGCCTGTGACTGGGTGTGCGTTTACCTTATTGCTTATTGTTTTTGTAGTGCAGCACATGATGATATTAGAGACGTGTGTCACTCTTTCTTAGCTGTCATTGTTTTCAAACCAAATTATTTGAACAACGATTTCATGATATCTTCCATGGTATATAATCCAGGACGGTATGCATGCAAGGCATTCAATACCATTAAAGCGCCTTTTACAAAAACATCGCGAGTAAAAGCTGTATGGGTTATGGCAAGAGATTCATCCTGGCTGCAAAAGGTAATTTCGTGCATTCCTGGCAGATTTCCGCTGCGAAACGAAGCCACTTCAATGGTTTTTTCTGACCGTGGTGAGGAAGAAATGCCCCATGCATAGTCGGTTCGTTCTTTTTTTAACGCATGACACAACGCAACTGTCGTACCTGATGGAGCATCTTTTTTATGCTTATGATGGCGCTCTAAAATATCAATGTCATAAGATTCAGGAAGAATATGTGCCAATTTTTGCGCCAAAACACGCTGTAAACATGCTCCAAGGCTTAGATTTGGGGCCACTACAATAGGCATTTTTTGCGCTGCAAGTGCGATTGTATGAAAGAGATGTTCAATGCCTGTTGTCCCAATTAAAAGAGGTTTTGGAAACTCTAAATTTAATGCTTCATTTAATAATAATTCTGTGCAAGAAGCAGAAGAAACGTCAACAATCATATCATGATGCAAATATACTTCTCTGCAACTTTCCATAAACAGGCCTTGTTTTGCGGATGGATCTGATGCTGAGTCTTTTGTATGACGCCCAAAACCTCCTTTGCCCCTAAGGGTAGGGCTTTGGGCTAGCGCTTGAAAGATCCCCTGCCCCATTCTCCCTCCTAATCCTATAATGCCTACGGTTTTCATGAATTTTATTCCCATTTTAGCAATGCTCTTTTAAGGGTATCCTAGATAAAACGATAACCCTAGTCCCTAGTCGCATGACATCCCAGCCCCAAAATCAACAAGTTTATCTTCCTCTTGGCACACCTCTTCTTGAAAGGCTTCAAGCCCACCTAACGCAAGGATGCCTTGATGAAAGACCATGGCAAACTGTGGTGCTCCCGACACAAAGCATGGTCATGCACCTGCAACATCACCTGTCATTCCTTCCAATGTTCATGGAGCATGCTGCACCTAAAGTTTTGCTGCTAGAGGATTGGATACGTCAATCAGGAATCTTCCCATCGCAACAGCATCTTCCTTTACATCGTGCTTTACGTGGGGTATTAGAGTTTTTGCATGTGCGCCACCGGCAAGAATCCTTTCCCGTGTTACTGTCCATGGCTTCTTCTTTGCTGGCCCTATGGGATGGATATGAAACCCATTGGCGCCATCTTAAGGACACCCCTCATTGGCATGAAAACCATGGCCTTTTATTAGCCTTTGAGGTCTATTGGAACGCTTTTTTAGAAAAGCACCATGCCAAAAGCCTGATGCAAGAGGTGGAAGAAAAGCTTTTGCTTCCTGTGCCTGATGCCTCTCTTTTTCCTTCCATTATTCTGGTTGGTTCTGAAGCACCCTCCCCTTTGTTTTTGCGTGTGGCAGAGTGGATTGGCCGCCTTCCCAGAGGCATGGTGGTGCTTCCTAGTCCTACTCATGAGGTAATAAAACAAGAATCCTCTTTATCTTCTTTGCAGTATTTTGGATTAAGCCATGCAAGGAACTGCACTAAAATAGACTGTTTTTCTGTGCAAGAACAAGCGCAAGTTGCTGCTGAATGGATATGGAATAGATCGCAATACTTGCCCAATATGCTGCCTATTGTGGTGTGTTCTTCCCCATTGTTGGTACGCGCTATCCATGAGGCCTTGCTTTCTCTTGGGGCTGAGATTGAGCAGAATACGGATGAGGTTGAGCTTAGTTTTTTAATCGCTTTGCTTCAAGTGGCATTGGACGGTTTTTCTAAGGCAGGTCTTCTTGCTTTGGGACGACACCCCTTGATTCTGCGTCAGGTGCCGGGGGCTTTACGTAAAATGGTGTTTTTTGAACAGGGATATGAAACCTGGGAGCGTGTTGTCTGGGAACATATTCCCAAATGGATTCTGCGTCATTTTCCACGCATCAAAATGGTTTTTTCATCGTTGCAGGCTTACATACAAACAGCACATTCCTTAGAAGATTGGATCCTCTTTCACAGATCCATGGCCCAACAGCTTATTCCGACATGGAAAGAGTCACCCCTTTTAGAAGGCTTAGACCCTTGGAGATGGGCTTTGGCCTGTGAACCCATGCCCTTAAAAGCAGAGGCTTATTTTTCATTTTTATTGGACATCCTAAGGTCCACACAAAAAAAGCTTTGGCCGCTGGCCATCCTTTGTACCATAGAAGAAGCACAGCTGTTGGGGGGCTCTTGTTTGTTGGTGGGAGATTCAGAAGAAGCCTTTTTTCATGATGCAAGCTCTGCGCTCTTCCCATCCTTTGCCCCCTCGCTTGGTCAAGCTTTAGGCATGCCGAAATCTTTTAAAACAGAACTTTTTGCCAGGGATATCACCTTTATTGCACGCGTCCCTCCTCTTGGCTTTAGCAAGGCCTATCTTCCCAGTGAAGTCCCTTTGATTTTTCCCCCCTTGAATCAATTATCTGTGCACAATCTTCAGTTGTGGCAGCGCGACCCTAAGACTTTTCACGCACACTGTGTTTTAAAAATCCTGTCCAACACACAAAGCCCGCCCTATGTTTGGGGCAAGACCTGGCATACCATCATGGATCAATGGATTAGACAGTGTCCCCCTTTGGTCAAAGAGGTGCAACCCCTGCTTTTAACTTTGCAGGCTTTAGCCAAAGCACACTTGCCTTCAGAACCTATTCTCACCCCAATTCAAGATGTTTTATTGCAAGAGCTTTTGATGAGCATTGCCACGTTGGAAGCCAAAAGACGACAAGATCTAAGGTATCGCTCTTTTCCTGGACTGTGTGGCACATTGCGTTTTGAGTTTCCCGAGGGCATCTTTACCTTAACAGGAAAAATAGACCGACTGGATGTATGGGAGGATGGAACCTTTCATATCATCGATTATACGACAGGCAAGTGTCCCTCTATGGCCGATCTTGAAACATTACGGTGGATTTCTCTGCCTTTATTGGCCATGATGGCAGAAAAAGGAAGCTTTGGACCTGATTTAAAGCACTGTTCAAACCTATCCTATTGGAGCCTCAGTTTATATCATGGGTGCGACCTTAAAACTTATACCAAGGACATTCCTGCGCTTATTGCAACCCTTTCAGAAACACTCCCTAAGCTTCTGAAAGGCTTTTTACAGGGCAAGCCTTATGGGTTAAAACATGGCGACAATAAAGAAGACGATGATGTGGGCTAATCCCATGGTCTGCAATGGCTTGACGATGGGCTAAGGTGCCATACCCTTTATTGCGCTCCCATTGAAAAACAGGATAATTCATAGCAAGTTGAACCATCATCCGATCCCGAGTCACTTTTGCCAAAATGGAAGCCAAAGCTATAGAAATGCTTTTTTGATCCCCTTTGGGCTGGCTGCGTTGGGCCATAAAACAAGGGAGTGGTATAGGATGCACCCCATCGACGAGGACCCCATCAGGCTGTAAGGCGGTTACGGCCGTGGCCATGGCATGCAACGTTTCGGTAAGGACATTCTTGGCGTGCATGGCATCAACAGAAACTTCAGCAAAGGCATAGCGCCCAAAGGAAGGCGATTCCATAAAAGTCGTATAGATGGCTTCACGTTTTAGAGGGGAAAGCTGTTTCGAATCTTTAATCTCTTTTAAAAAAGAAAGAGGCAATGCTTTAGGATCAAGGACCACTGCACAGACCAAAACAGGGCCTGCAAGCGCACCATAGCCTACTTCATCTACCCCTGCAACACGTCCTTTTGAAAGGGTATTTTCCAGGGAAAAATCCAACACTTAACCTTCTTTATGATAAAATCTATCCATTAGAATGATCTAAATAATGCAATAATCCAAGCCTAAGGACCACTATTTCCTTTTCCTCTACCTCAAAAAAAGATATGATCATAAAGATTATGTATAGAAATATTTGGAACCATGCAAGATCATACCATTCCTTCTGGACTGCATGTCGCTATGATTCTAGATGGGAATGGTCGATGGGCACAAAGTCAAGGTCAAAGGCGTCTTTATGGTCATCATAAAGGGGCAAAGGCCCTAAAGAATGTCGTGCTTGCTTGCCCAGATCTTGGCGTTCGTTATTTAACGGTGTATGCCTTTTCTTCAGAAAATTGGAAACGACCCAAAGAAGAAGTTTCGGGGCTTATGTCCCTTATGGAACAGTACTTAGAGGAGGAAATTCAAGCATTAGCAGATCAAGGGGTATGCTTGAAAGTCATTGGCAATCGTCAACGTCTTGCGCCTTCTTTGCAAAAACTTATCCTAAAAGCAGAAGCCCTAACAGAAGGCAATGGTCGCTTAGGGCTTCAAGTGGCGCTTAGTTATGGGGGGCGTGAAGATATTGTCAAGGCTACGCAAAAACTGGCCATGTGTGTTCAGAATCAAACCATGCGTCCTGAGGACATTACAGAAACTCATATCACGCAAGTGCTTTGGACCTATCCATGGCCTGATCCAGATCTTTTGATTCGCCTGGGGGGAGAACAACGCCTAAGCAATTTTTTGCTTTGGCAATTAAGCTATAGTGAATTTGTCTTTTTACCACGCTATTTTCCTGATTTTACCGTGCAAGATTTTCGTGAAGCCCTCATGGCCTATAGTCAACGTCAAAGAAAATTTGGAGCCCTTCCATCTGATACCTCTGAATCTGCTTCTATGGCCTCTGCATAACCCCTAAACGATGGAGTAGCATGCGCGTAAGGCGCGTTCTAGAAGGCGTGTAGCGCGCTAATTCAGACGCAATGGACGTGAAACCCTCTCGATGCGCCAGGGTTTCAGGGGCGTATTCAAAGTGCACCCCAGATAAAATGACATGGCCTTTTGCATGCTGAACATGCACAATGCAAGGTAATCCATCATGATAATAAGCCAAAACAGAGGTGTGATTGGCGGTTGCTTCCGACTCGCTTGCTTCCGATTCAAAAGTCCCTCCACCATGATAATAGACCCCTGTATTCCATCCCGCATGGGTTTTAATCAGCGCAACGCGACAACCTTTGTTGTGTTCATAGGCATAAGGCGCTAAATGAGGACCTATGGCTTTTCCTTTGAAAAATTGCAATTCTCGGGAACCTATCACTTCGAGTTTTCCTTGTTTGTCAAATTCCACATAGGATGCCCCATAATAAGCCCCCGCACAGATCCCTAAAAAAGAACCCCCTTGCCGCACATAATGTACCAAGATTTCATTGCCTAATCCATTAAGCTTTGCTGCATAAGGTAGATCTGCCCCCCCTGGCATGACAAAAAGGGCTGCATTTTTCATCCATTTTCCCTGCTGTACCTCGTTTGCATCGATTGGACGGATGAGATAATGCGCCGAACTATGGGTTCTTAAAGCTCGTACGGTTTGTCTATAGGATTCAGCACTTACACCCTCATCGTCATAGATGTATAAGGTTTGGGGATGATTCATGCCTTGAGTTGATACCGAATGTGAATCACATCTGATAGGGTTTTCAGCTTTTCTGATTTGTATTTCAGCTTACCCAAGGTCACCTGTCCAAGTTCTTGCAGGGAAGAAACGTGGGTGCCACCACAAGGAACGGGAAGAAATGTTCCAATGCGCATGGCACGAAACGCTTTGTGTGCCGGAACGGGATAGGGTAGAGCATAATATATTTCTTCAAAAGAAAAGGGATCCATCTCAAACAACGTGGTTTTAGCATTGGATAAAATGGCTTCGTCTAACGCTTGTTGAATAAGAGCAAGATCTACCTGCCCTTCTCCTTGAAGTTCCAAAAAGGCCTCATTTGGGAACGAGTGTCCTTTGATGGTTTTAAGAGACGGATATAGGGTCTCTAACACATTTCCAAGCAAATGCCCAGCGGTATGGTATCTTGCATTTAATAGCCTTCTTTTTTCATTTACATCACAGGTCACTGATGTACCGATCTCTATCTTTCCTTCTGGGGGAAGGATGTAATGGCGAATGTCATGCTCATATTGACGCACTAACGAGACCTCTGCGCTAAAATCAGGGTTGTGTATCCATCCTTGATCAGAAGGTTGTCCTCCCCCTTGAGGATAAAAAGGGGTTTGATCCAGCAAAATAAAACATCCCTTTTCATCTTCGCCCAAAAAAACAACAGAAGCTTCTGCTGTAAATCTATACGTATCGTTTAAATATAATGGAATGGTCATGAATTTTTCCTTCTTCGTTTCACTCCCATATAGGATCACAACATATCGAATTTTGCGCCTCATCGGAGCGGAGAGAGAGGGATTTGAACCCTCGATACGGTTTTGCCGTATACACGATTTCCAATCGGGCGCCTTCAACCACTCGGCCACCTCTCCCCTCCTATCTTTGTACCTTAAAGACAGAAACAGGTCAAGAATGAGATGGATCGTTTAAAAGACAAGTGGATCTGTATTAGACTATAATACGTTTGAATAAAAATCAGAGGATCTTTAATGCCTTTCAAAAAAAAAGCTATTTTCATAGGGGCACTTGTATGCCTTATAAGCCTAGGGGTGTTTTGGAAGCGCCATCAAACCTCTGATCCTGTTCCATATACGGCCATGACCCACAGTACACCCCTTGGCATTGGAGCCATGGGAATCTTAGAGCCTCGATCCCGTATTTTACGCATCGCTCATGACATGGGACGAGAGCGTGCTGTGGTGATCAAGCTGTTGGTGGAAGAAGGACAAGAGGTGCAGAAGAATCAAGTATTAGCAGAATTTAGCGATTATCCACGAAAAATTCAAGAAGCCAAAGCAGCTCAAGCCAAACTCGATGCCTGTAACGCCCACATCGAAGCAGGAAAAACAGATATCGCCTTTCAAACAAAGGAATATACACGGCAAAAAGAACTGGTGGCACGCAACGCAGGCATAGCCAGCAAAAGAGATGAAGTGGAGCATAGGTTCCATAAATCGGTGGCGAACCTCAAGGCTCTTATGGCAGAGCGCCTTGAAGCAGAAGCTAAACTGGCCCTTGCCTTAGCAGGGGTGCATCAAAGCGAAGTGCGTGCGCCTCAACAAGGGACGATTCTTAAAATTTATGCACGCCCAGGGGAACAACTGGGGCCTGAAGGCATTGCTAATTTAGCGGATTTAGACCACATCGACGTGGTGGCCGAAATCCATGAACGAGACATGCCCAAAATCAAAGCGGGGCAAGAGGCGGAAATCATGGTTCCAGGATTATCCCAAGAGCATCACCCCATGCCCATCAAAGGCGTTGTGAAACACTTGGGATTTCAAATCAAAAAAAACACCCTTTCTGATCCCAATCCACGGGAATCACAAGATGTGCGTGTGGTGGAAGTCCGTATTGAGCTTTCCCCCCATGATAGTAAACGGTTACAACATTTCATGGGAATGCAGGTGTTTGTCCGTCTTTTATAAAAGCATTTCTTGGGCCAGAATCCCCTTAGGTGGCAACACAAAGCGGACCGACACACACTTCTGGGCCAACCCCAGCAATGCCAACGCCGCCGTAATAGCCGCCCCCATAGCCCACCCCACCATAACCATAGCCTCCTCCTATGCCATTTCCGCCAATGGCAGCGCCATAATGGTTACCTCCATGATACCCTGCTGCCCCAAGATGATTGCCTCCATGATACCCCGCTGCCCCAAAATGATTGGCTCCATGATACCCCGCTACCCCCCCATGATAGCCTCCCATGCCTCCTCCATGGCCAAAGCCTCCATGACCTCCCCCATGGCCTCCTCCTCCATGGGCAAAAGATGGAATAGCGCATAACACTAACATAACTGACATCAATATATATTTATTTTTCATTTTGATAACATCCTTTTTTATGTGACTATAATGTGTATTTTTTAGATTTACAGGAAGATCCTTCACAATTAAATTTTTGATCAAAGCCTGGACTAAATCCATCTTCAATGGGGTGAATGACCACAACATCCACTACAGGATTTAAAGTAATCTGGGCCTGATTGCGTTTCCATGCAAAAGCTTCAGAACATAGCAAAAAAGAAAGACTTAAACTGCACAAACTGGTGAAATGCAGTGTTTTCATTGTTGTCTCCCATTGAACGTGTTTTGACAAGATTTTCTTTTGGTCGTGTTTTGTTTTAAAGCACATTTGCCCCCTCTGCATTTAGAGCTTGTAACCCCTTTTGCACGAGGAGGATGCGCTTTTTTATTCTGGGTTTGTCGAGAGACAGAATCCGTCTTTGCATTGAGGCTGCAAGTTCCACAGCTCGCATGTGCGGACAATCCCGCAACAGAAAGAAGGATTAAAATTATTTTTTTCATTTTTGTTTTTTTTATTAATATTTGAAAAAAGTATAATAAAAACGAGTTAAATTAAAATGAACAAAATAAAATTATATTAAATAATTATATTAAAACCTCCATTGCCATTGGGGGCTAAGTTTCCAAAGCCAGAG
>CANGUX010000022.1 GCA_947457385.1 Holosporales bacterium | reverse complement strand
TAGTTACATAAAAGTTTTTACGGAGCTTTTTGCGAGATTGCATAAGAAAGATGATAATAATATAGTATTTGCTTTTATAAAATTTCGTTGGCTAAATTTTTTTCTGCAAATTCCCAGTTAAATAGTGTTCTAAGAGCAACCATATAGTCCTTGCGAAGATTTTGATAATCAAGATAATAAGCATGCTCCCAAACGTCACACGTCAATAATGGCGTCAATCCATGAATCCAGGGGAGATCTGCATTGCTGGTTTTAACAACGCTGAGGGTTCCTTTAACATCCTTTACAAGCCAGCACCATCCACTCCCAAACTGACTCAGGCCCAAAGCAAGAAAGGCTTCTAGAAAAGCTTCTAAACTTCCAAAATCACGTTGCAGCGCATGGAGTAACGTGCCTTTTGGAAGCATTGGATGGGGTGTAAGACTGGACCAATAAAAGTCATGATTCCAAATTTGAGCTGCATTGTTAAAAATCTTTTCATCTTTTTTATAACTTGTACGAATGATGTCTTCGAGGTTTTGCGTTTCATAAGGGGTCCCTAAAATCAGGGTGTTTAAGGTATCAACATACCCTTTATGGTGTTTCCCATAATGAAATTGTATGGTTTTTTCAGAAAGATGTGGCTCTAATGCATGCTGTGCATAAGGCAAAGACATCAAAGAAATCATGAAATATTCCAAAGCGGGTTTTTGCTAGGGTACCTTTTTTTTTGATGTCATACAACCTTATAGGCCATGCAATCTATGGCGTGACTCTCCTTTTGATTTTTTCCAAATAGCACGTTAGAATAAAAAATAATCGCTTGATATAGAGTTATATATGGCAGGAAGTCTTAATAAAGTAACGTTAATTGGAAATTTAGGAAAAGATCCTGAAATTCGCATTACGCAAGATGGCACAAAAGTCGTAACCCTTTCTGTGGCGACCTCGGAATCGTGGCGTGATCGTACTACAGAAGAGCGTCGAGAACGCACAGAATGGCATCGCGTTGTTGTCTTTAATGCGCGTTTGGCAGATATTGCTGAGCGGTTTTTAAAAAAAGGGCAAAAAATTTATATTGAAGGCCCTCTCCAGTCTCGTAAGTATGTGGATCAAAAGACCCAAGAAGAGCGGACCGTTCAAGAAATAGTCATTCGTTTTAAAGGGGAAATTTTGATGTTAGACCGGGGGAATGAGCCTGGGGAATACAAAACTTCGGGCAATGAAGCCATGACCAGCATGAATGCCATTGAAGACGAGATTCCTTACTAGATTTAAGCCTATCCCCTTGAATCCCTTTTGAGTTGATAGGCTTATAGGCGCATTTCTATAAAATGCTGGAAATGTTATCCCCTAAGCTGATATATGCTTAGGATTGAATATCTTAGAAACAAGAGCTTGGGAACCTGGATCCTATGGTCAATTAGGTTAAAATAGCAGATCATTTCTGACAAGTGAAAGCAAAAAAATTACCCATATTTTATAGATCTGGGTAAAAATGCAATAGAATGTATTGCACAAATTCATACATAAAATCAAGCATGCAAAATCTAATCTAAATTTTACGATATCCATATGGGTATAGGTGCTTTTTATTGGCTCAGAAAATTGGGGTAGATGTTTTTCTATGTGAAAATACCCCTTAAAAAAGCAGATAATGACCAGGAAGTATACCAACGGTATGTCATAGAACATGTAAGACGTAAGTTTTCAATCAACAGGTAAATGTAATCAAAGAGCTGAAACTGAGACAGTCTGATGTGATGGATCATGCACGTTTTCACCCCTCTCAGAAGAAAAAAGAATCATTGAATTTGTTGGATGCAAGCTTGCCATCCTATTCTCTATATTTAAAGGCTATAGAGCATTTTTGGCCCACTATGAACCCATGGATTAAACAACACTTCAAACACTTTGAGCGCTTATTTGAATTCTTGATTTTATTATTTCAATGCGCTATTTCAAATTAATTTAATATATAATTCGATTTCTATAATTTCTTTTTATTCAAAAACATCATTTCTGTCGATCTTTTTTCTCATTTTTTTCACTAAGTCCATTATTTTTAACGTTTGGATAGCATCGGAAGTTTTTTACTATTGGGTTCTGGCGTATCTAAAAAACGCAAAAAGAGACATACTGAAAAGGGTTATTTAAAGGTATGTTATTGTGTTTCAGATTACACATCGGTCATTGTCTTGCAACGCCCGCACAGGCATCATTGCCACAGCCCATGGCGATATTGCAACGCCTGCTTTCCTTTTTTGTGCAACACAAGGAACTTTAAAAGGATTATCCAGCGAAACGTTGCTTCAGCATAACGTACCCATTCTATTGGCCAACACTTATCATCTGATGTTAAAACCAGGGTCTGAACGTATTCGAGATTTAGGGGGCCTTCATACCTTTATGGGATGGAAAAGACCTATTTTTACAGATTCTGGCGGATATCAAATTTTTAGTTTAGGTCATGGATCTGTTTCAGAAGAAATCAAAGGACAACGCCATCAACGTGCAGGAAACAGTGCCCCGAAATCTCTTGTGAAAGTCACAGAAGAAGGGGCTCTTTTTACTTCTCATCACGATGGAAGTCGTCATGCATTAACACCAGAACGAAGCATCGAAGTTCAGTGTCATCTTGGATCGGATATCATGTGTGTGCTGGATGAATGCACGCCTTATCATATTTCAAAAGAAAACACAGCACATTCTTTGGCATTAAGTCATCGATGGGCTCTACGATCCCTTCATGCCTTTCAAACATTGCGACAACCACATCAAGCCCTCTATGGCATCGTTCAAGGAGGCGTGTATCCTGATTTACGCCAAGAAAGTGCTGAATGGATCAGTGCATTGCCTTTTTCAGGCCATGCCATCGGCGGTTCATTGGGAACGACAAAAACACAAATGCAAGAGGTGATTGATATGGCTTTGCAAAGCTTGTCACGAGATAAACCCATTCATTTGTTGGGCATTGGAGGCATTCGAGATATTTTTTCTGCGGTCACTAAAGGCATTGATACCTTTGATTGTGTTTCTCCTACACGTTTAGGACGCCATGGTGGGGGGATTATCAAACAACACTATTGGGATGACGCAAAAGAATCTTTTCACCCACGAGAGCACATCAATCTTTGGAAAGCTTGCTTTCAAGATGACCCACGTCCCATAGATATCACGTGTTTATGCAGCACCTGTAAAAGCTACAGTCGCGCTTACCTTCATCATCTTTTAAAGGCGAAGGAGCTCTTAGCCCTTAGTGCCCTATCTTTACACAATGTCAGCATGATGAACCGCCTTATGCAAGAAATTCGTCAAGGCATTTTCTCTGATACATTAAAGCAGGTCCAAGCTGCATGGATTTCCACGTCATAGATTGCCCTTAGGATTTGTCCATATCGTATAAATCAAAAGCAAAATTTGATCTTTTTATCGTGCACTTCAGAATGAGAGTGCATTTTTATAAGTCCTTGATAACCGCTGTCTGTAAACTTTTTTATGGTATGGAGAATGCCGACATCAGATCGTCTACCATCATGGCATTTCCCATGCGTAAAATGTGTACACATTATTTCCTTGCTTGTCTTATCTGGTTTTTTTCCTTGTATTTACAAAATGATTCAACGGCCATACGGGTTCCATGGTCCATAGTCGACTGCCTTATGATCAAGTGTTGACATAGGCTAAGGGCTAATGGCTCTTCTCTTATCTCTTAAAGCCTTACTTCCCTTTTAAAAATCCATTGGCAAAATCCTCTGCGGAAAGGGGCTTTCCCCCCTCTAATTTAACCTGAATAGGGATTAAAACCCTTTGATCCCCGCAAAGAATCCCCCATTTCTTTTTGTTCGAAATAAGCAATCCAGGGTTTCCCTCTGGCATGATTTCCCCTCGGTCTTCTGCTTTGGCTTGAAGGATTTGAACGCGCATCTGTGTCCCTGCATGACTAATCATTCCCCAAGTCCCAGGCCATGGATTGAGGGCTCTGATTTTTTGCACTTGGACCATCGCAGGATCATCCCAAGAAAGGATACCCATTTCTTTAGTTAATTTTGTGGTGAGCGTGATCCCTTGTGCGTGTTGAGGATAGGGCAACAGTTTTCCCGCGCAATAGTTCGGAATCACCTCTAACAGCATTTCTCCTCCTCTTTTTGCAAGGGTTTCAGATAGGTTTGCACAAGAAAGATCAGGAGGAATACTGAAAGAGTCTTGGGCTAAAAGAGGCCCCGTATCCATCCCCGCATCCATTTTCATCACAGAAACACCTGTAGTGACATCCCCCATCAGTAACGCAAAGGGAACAGGAGAAGCCCCACGCCAACGCGGCAAAAGAGAAGGATGCACATTAAGGCAACCATGGCGTGGGATAGCCAATACCTTTTCTGGCAAAATAAAGCCATAAGAGGCTACAATGACAAGATCTAATGCTAACGTTTTTAATACGTCTAGTATTTCAGGCTTGCGCAAAGAAGTTGGCGTCATCACCGGCCAAGATTGTGCTTCTGCATAGGTATGAATGCAGGTTTTTTGAATTTTTCCACCTCGACCCTTTGCTCGTGGTGGGGCGGTGAAAACCCCTACAAACTCCATCCCTCCTTCTGCCAAGACGCGTAACACTGCAAGAGAAAAAGCGCATGAGCCCATAAATAGAATTCGCATGATACATCCCCTATTGTAAATTTAAAATCTTAAATGCTTATTCTACATGCAGAAAATCTTTTTCACTGTTCATCAAGGCTTTTTTCAAAAGATCAAGCCTGATGGGGCTCTGATCCCTAAGCATGATACGTTGCACATGGGTTCGTATGTGTGCAATGCCAGAAAAAGACCTTGGAATCCGCCGCAACAAAAACATGCGCGCACGCGCAGACAACTTAATGCCAATGTCCTGAAATGACTTGTGCAATACAAGATCTAACAAGGTATCATCAGGCGTCTTTAAAGAAAAAGCAAGCATGGAACGAAAACGTGAACGCAGGGCAGGAAGCGTCAAACACCACTCTGCAGGAGGGCGCCTCGCAACCCATAAACAACAGGCCTGATGGTAAGATAATTCCTGAAAAAAATTCAAAAGCATTTCTTCACAAAGCGTTCCCTGTTCCAGACCTATATCCACATCATCAAAAACATACCTTCCCCCAGTATGCAACATCGGCAATCCTTCAAGATTTCCAACCCAGGCTTGATTGCGACGTGCCCACAACATGGCAAGATGGGTTTTTCCACTCCCCAATGGACCATACAACCCCACAGAAGAAGGATGCTCTGCCCCTAAAACATGCTGTGGCCATCGTTCTAGCGCGCAAAAAGCTTCTTTATTGCTTTCATGACAATAAAAAGCCTCACCAAAAAAAGGGGTCCATCCTAATGGCAGTGCAGGATGCAATAAAGTCATAGCCCTATCGGTCTTCTTCATGCATAAAGTTTAGCCTATTTTCTGCTTTCTTGAATCCCTTCCTTTTTACGTCCATTAAATACAAATAATTTTAATAAAATAGAATCAAAAAAATAAACAATTGACATGATTTTGTTTTTCTTTTATAGATAAGACCAAGACAATGGCAAAAAATTTATAAATACAATGATCTCCAGCATCGGAACCGTTAGTTTTCAAGGGGTTCAAGCCATTCCTATTATCGTGCAGGTGCAAATTGTGGGAGGAAGCCTCCCTTCCTTTTCTTTGGTAGGGTTGCCTGACAAAGCCGTCAATGAATCGCGCGAACGCATTCGTGCTGCTTTATACACCTTGGGCATTGCATTGCCTCCTAAGCGCATTACCATGAATTTATCGCCGGCCAATCTTCAAAAAGAAGGAAATCATTACGATCTTCCTTTGGCTTTATGCTTGATGATAGCGCTTGAAATTCTGCCTGAAGAGCTTTCCCATGCTCTTGCATTAGGAGAGCTGGGATTAGATGGCAGCATTAAACCTGTCCGAGGGGCCTTGTCTGCGGCCATGTTGGCTACAGAATTAAAAAAAAGACTCATTTGTCCCGAGGCCTGTGGCAGTGAAGCCGCTTGGGGAGGGAATCAAGACATTTTAGCCCCTGCAACGCTTCTTCAGGTGGTGAATCATTTTAAAGGCATTCAAATGCTTAGCCCTCCAGAAGGGAAAATGGGACCTCAACGCCTCCAATACAAGGATTTTTCTGAAATCCGAGGGCAAGAAGTTCCTAAACGCGTCATGACTATTGCAGCCGCAGGCAGGCACAATGTCTTGATGATCGGCCCACCTGGAACAGGAAAATCCACGCTTTCCAGCTGTTTCCGGGGCATTCTTCCAGAATTATCTGCCTTGGAGGCCCTGGAAGTAACCATCATCCACAGCCTTGCTTCCAGCAGAAAAGAGGCCCATTTGATTCGTGAGCGTCCTTTTCGGAATCCACATCACTCTGTTTCTGTGGCGGCGTTAGTAGGAGGGGGATTAAAAGGCCTTCCAGGAGAAATTTCTCTGGCCCATAATGGCGTTCTTTTTCTCGATGAGCTTGCAGAATTCCCGCGTCATGCTCTAGAATCCTTGAGGCAATCTCTGGAAAGTGGAGAAGCCATTGTTGCACGTGCTAATTACCGATCGGTATTTCCAGCACGCTTTCAGTTGATTGCAGCCATGAATCCTTGTCGTTGTGGGTATTTAGGTCATCCAAATCGTCAATGTCATAAAGCCCCGTTATGTGGCCAGCAGTACCGTCAAAATCTTTCAGGACCTCTTTTAGATCGCATCGATATGAGCGTTTCAGTTCCTGATTTGACATTAGACGATTTAAGTCAAGCACGAGGAAAGGAAGAAAGCCCTTATTTGCTGGCGGCCATCAAGCGGGCCTATGAGGTGCAAGAAGCGCGTTATAGAACGCTATTGCCTGGTGCTATGCCCAAAGCAAATGCGTATGCCCCTCAAGAAAGCTTAGATCAAGAGCTGGCAAAAAACAGTGAAGTTAAAACGCTTTTGATTCGCGCTGTGGAAAAATTTTATCTTTCAGCACGCAGTTATTACCGTATTCTTAGGGTTGCTAGAACCATTGCAGATTTAGAGGGCTCGGAAAATCTTTCTAGACATCACCTGAGTGAAGCATTAAGTTATCGCTTAGAGTCGCTTTAGGCGATGCCATCCAGCTTATAGTTTCGCTATGAATATAGGATATCAGGACGTACAATCATTGAGCTTAACAATGAGAATAGATCTTTTTTCCATCTCCATTTTCAATATCCTCAATCCTCTTCTCTTTTAATCCTTTTGCATCTTGTTCCGTATACGAAGCAGTTGAGCCCAAGCAATCCTTTTTTGCCCAGGGGAACGCAAAAGATAGGCAGGATGATACAGTGCAAAGGCGGCAATAGGGCCCAATCCATAAGATGAATTATAGGTGATAGAAACAGAAGGAAGGTGTAAGGCGCTCATGCTAGAGCCAGTACGTAATAAGGCCTTAGAGGCCACAGCCCCTACACACACCAAGATTTTAGGGGCAATCATGGCAATATGCCGTTCTACAAAAGGAAGGCAGAGGGCAATTTCTTGCGTCGTAGGCTGACGATTAAAGGGGGGCCTCCAGGGAAGAATATTGGTGATATAGACTTGGTTTCGCGCCAACCCAATAGCGTTTAACATTTTGGTTAGCAACTGGCCACTCATCCCCACAAAGGGTTTGCCCATGGCATCTTCTTCTGCCCCAGGAGCCTCTCCTATCAGCATAAGTTGGCTGTTTGGATCTCCATCTGAAAAGACGGTGTGTTGTGCTGTTTTTGAAAGAGGACACGCTTGAAAAGCCAGGATCTCTTGATACAGGGCAGAGAGGTTTTCTTCTTTAGAACGATGATTTAAGGGCATATCATGGAAGAGAACGGGTTTTGCTTTGCTGGGAAGAAGCTTAGGCTCTTTTAAGGTTGGGATTGTTTCTTCAAAAAGAACCCCTCGATCTACGCCCTGCTCTTGCAACCAAAGATGCCATAGATCATGGGTTTGAGACTGAGACGTGAAAAAAGGCATGAAATGCCACCAAGGGACTTGTGAAAGGTTCTTTTATTATTTTAGACTACTAATAGGGGAGAACAAGTCATCGCTGTGAAACGTTTGTTTCATAGAGGAAAGTCCGGGCTCCATAGAGACACAACGCCGGATAACGTCCGGCCAAGGTAACTTGAGGGAAAGTGCCACAGAAAAAATACCGCTTTTTTGCGTGCGAAAAAGTAAGGGTGAAATGGGGCGGTAAGAGCGCACCGCAATTCTGGCAACAGAGTTGGCAAGGTAAACCCCGTTGGGAGCAAGGTCAAATAGGAGCAAAATCAATGCACGACATTGGGGTGTGTCTTTACACTCTTTTTTGCTCGGGTCGACTGCTAGAGGATGCAGGTAACTGCACTTCGGAGAGAAATGGTGACATAAACAGAATCCGGCTTATGATCTCCCCCCACTTTTCAAGGCCGATAGGGATTAGATGACGTTCCCCCTGAAAAGAAAGTCTAGCATGGAAAGAGTCTAAAACGATGGGTATAATTTTGACATTGTTAATGAACTACAGACGCCATCAACAACTTATTCAACAAAATGAATAGCGCATAAACATCTTGCCGCATGCTTTTCTGTGTCGTTTGGTCTTGCGGTTAAATCTTGCGAAATCCTATCTTGTCAGGGAGTTCTTGAATTTCGCCTTTTGTGGACAGATATCTTTTAGCTAGCTTGTATGCGCTAACTCCTGCGTATCCATCTGTGCATAAGAGGCTTACTCTTTCTTCTCGAGCCTCCGCACCATTTTCACAAAGACATCTTTGTCCCTATTCTTATTGAGCAATCATTTTATGCCTGTTTCTGTCCACTGCAAGCCACACATAAGCTGGTTGCTGTTATTTATCTCTCATGATTTTTCCAAAGCTTCTGAACCAGCAGATCAGTGGGACTGATATCTCATGCATATCTTTAATCCCTGATATTTTATGAAATAACTCGCAAGGATACCTTTTCTTATCCTTATGTTCGCACAATGTTTATATAAAGGTTTTTGATTTATCTATGATGTGCTTAATCATACAAGACAGAATTTAATCATCGTTGCCGTCAGTGGTCATCATGCCGATGCATGACGTTTTTGTTTTGATATCATGGGGTTTCTGTCCCAAAAGCAGCATGGTGAGATCATCCTCTCTTTCTAGGATAGTGCTATCCTTAAACCATTGGATTGATACGCAATCCCTTAACCATAGCTATTTTTTATCAGACTATTGTACCTAAAAAACCCAATATTCATGCCTCAAAAATTCTGCCACCCCATATCAACTTATTATCTTTTGCCTACCTTAACGCTGGTGCAAGAGAAAGTGCATGAAATAAATCTATAAGCATTTTTCAAGGTCATTTTAGAAAGGATTGGCTAGATATACGAAAAGCAGGCTGAAATGCACTATCTCCCCAAGGAATCATCGCCAAACCTTGAAAATCCAAAAACACCACGATCAGCCTAAAGATATGCTTAAGCATTCCCTTTAGGAAATTTTCTCCACCTTCGACGAGCAGGTGGAGGCGTTAATAAAAACACTTCATGACTGACATCGATGATGATTTCTTTCGGGGATTCAGAAAAAGCTTTAAGGGCTTGATGCTCATCTTTTGCCCCCTGAGATGTATTGGGTTTTTCTATAGGCGCTGCAATAGAAGCCATATCAACTGGCTTTTTGGAACGACGTCTCTTTGATTTTTTAGGAAGAGCCTCAGAAGTAAGCTCTTTCATTTCTATCTTAGGGGCTGAAGGAACCTCTTTTTCACTTTGCGATACATTGGATTTTTCTATAGGTTCGGCAACAGAAACCATCTCAACCGGCTTTTTGGAACGACGTCTCTTTGATTTTTTAGGAAGCATCTCAGAAGCAAGCTCTTTCATTTCTGTTTTAGGGGCTGGAGGCTCCTCTTTTGCATCCTGAGATACATTCGGTTTTTCTATAAGCAACGCCATAGAAACCATCTCAATCGGCTTTTTGGAACGACGTCTCTTTGATTTTTTAGGAAGAGTCTCAGAATCAAGCTCCTTCACCTCTACATGCATGGGTGTGACCAAGGGCTGCAGTGCTTCTTGCATAAGATTTGACTCTAAAATAGCTGTCACTTCTTCCTTTTTAATCCGATCTCCGCGTGGGCGATTCCTGCGAGATTTTTTGGTGGGTATACCAGAAGCTTCAGAAATCCGCTCTATCCCTTTTTCTAAAGGGATAGCAGCATGTTTGACTGGCAGCACGGTTGGATTTTTTTTTATAGCAATGGGAAGAGGTGGGGCAAGAGCTGGAATCAATGCTTTCTGCAAGAGAACCTCAATGCGAAACTCTGAAAGAGCCAATGAAGTATCGATTTTTAAGGTAATAGAAGTTTCTTGTTTTTTTTCAAGCAAATTAAGCATAGAGCGTTCTTCATTCAATAAGTACAACACAATCTCTAAAGGTCCATAGGCCACCAAAGACTTTGCCATAATCGCTTTTTCTTCCAATGCTTTAAGATGCACCATGGCTAACATGGGCAAAGCCAGAGTTCTACCGCTGCCATGACAAGATGCACATAACGTCGTGTGGCTTTCTAAAAGGCTTTGACGAAGCCTTTGCCTAGACATTTCTAACAGACCAAATTCACTGATTTTCCCCACCTGGATCCGGGCTCGATCTGCCTTTAAGGCATCCTTTAGAGCTTTTTCCACCTCCAATCGTCTTGATGCAGACATATCGATAAAATCAATGACGATAAGACCAGCTAAATCCCTCAATCTTAATTGCCGCGCAATGACTGGGGCCGCCTCTAAATTTGTTTTAAAGGCCGTATCTTCGATGTGACGCTCTTGGGTGGAGCGTCCTGAGTTCACATCAATGGAAACAACGGCTTCAGTGGGCGTAATAATTAAAGACCCTCCAGAAGGCAATGTAACCTTATTGCTGTAAATCGCTTGAATTTGTTCTTGCAAACCAAATTTTTCAAACAGCGTAAGATGTGCATCCTCGTAATGCTCTACCTTTTTTTTATGTGTAGGCATAAACATTTTCATAAAGGTCTGCGCTTTCTTAAAGGCAGCTTCTCCTTGAATCAAAATTTTGCTTACATCTGAAGCATATAAATCCCGCAAAGCTCGAATGACTAAGTCTTGTTCTTCATACAATAAACTGGGAACAGTAGGCAGGTTTTGAGAGAGATCAGACCAAAGTCGGAGAAGATAGTCACAATCTCGCTTGATCTCACGTTTTGTAGACCCTAACCCTGCTGTACGCACAATAATACTCATGCTTTCCGGCAACTCAAGGGAAGAAACGATTTCTTTCATGGCCTCTCGATCTTTAGAAGCTGTGATTTTTTTAGAAACCCCTCCTCCTCCCCTTGGCGTATTAGGCATCAACACGCTGTATTTTCCAGGCAAAGAAATGTACGTGGTAAGAGCAGCCCCTTTGGTGCTACGTCCATCTTTGACTACTTGGACAATTAAGAGTTGATTGCGTTTAAGCACATCCTGAATTCTAGGCTCATGCTTGGCCACAGATTCAGAAACCGCTTTCGGCAGACCTGTGCCAGTAGACTCGCTGCCATCAGGCTCAGGCACAGCATTTCCTTCTGGTTTTTCCTTTCCCTGTTTCACAGCAAAAGCTTTAGTGCCTGTGTATTCATTGGGATGCAGTTCTGAAAAGGATAGAAATCCATGCTTGATCTCACCATAGTCTATAAATGCAGCTTGTAAAGAAGGCTCTATGCGCATGACGCGCCCTAAATAAATATTCCCTTTTTTTAATTTGTTTTGAATAAGTTCTTCGTCAAAATCCTCAAGGAGTCCTCCTTTTACAAGAGCAACCCGCGTTTCTCGATCATAAAATTGATCTATAAGCATTAATTTTTCAGACATAAAACCCCTAAAATTTTTTTCATATGGAATCAAGCTCTTTCATGATTAAGAAACTAAAGAAACAATAGAAAAAAAATGTATCAATAGAACGTTGCGGAACAAAATGGTACCGTACT
>CANGUX010000021.1 GCA_947457385.1 Holosporales bacterium | reverse complement strand
CACCTCCTCCAAACATTGGCAATGGTAGCAACAATCTAATGCCCCCTCCTCCTCCACCTCCTCCAAACATTGGCAATGGTAGCAACAATCTAATGCCCCCTCCTCCTCCACCTCCTCTTTTGAATTTAGTTCCTACTCCTGTATTACAAGTTCCACCTCAAGGAGGAGGTAAAGGAGGTAAATCTACTGCTGTACCGTCAGGGACAGAAAAACCCATCACTACATTTGAAGCGGGAATGACCTCAGAAGATCTTCTAATACTTATAGATAATGATCCAAATATAAAGAATGGATTTGAGAAAGATTTATTCAAAAAAAACTTGAAAAAAGATGAGTTTAAATCAATCATTAAGGAAGAAAGTGAAAATCTAAAAGGCAAAACACCTTCTGAAATCCTACCGTACATTCGAGATAAAATGGATGCTAAAAATGGATTTGCTTATGCAGATAAAAAACCAGATGCACCCAAAAATGCACCTGTCATAGACAATCGTTATCCCAAAAATGCATTAGGAAAACGCATTTTTAAAGAAGGCTTGAAAACACAAGATCTTTTTGATCTTCCTTTGGACGCATCCCCTCATGACAGTGGCCCCACGCATCCTGGTAAACCAGAAAATCAACAAGCTGCATCCTTAAATGCCTTTAAAGGAGACATCATAAAGCAATATGGCAATGATTTTTGGAGCAAAGACATTGTAGCTAGAATCAATAAAAACGATCCTAGTTTTATAGGTAAAACCATCGAGGAAATCGTGGAAATAGCTGTAAAAGAGAAAGGTTTATAGACATCATAACTGTGTTCCCTCAACGGGGTTGGGGGAACAGAAAGCGTGTGATTTTTTTATGAGATCTCGCCCTTTTTCCTAAAAAAAAGTAAACTTTTTCTGTATCCCAGACGATTCGTGCATGACTGAATCCAGTACTAAACCAAAATCCCTTGGGAAACAGGCCTCTCAAGACGCTCAAGATGCTTTTACCCTTTCCTTTGACCCCCCTCATACCAGCGGCGAGAGCCAAGCTATCCCTCTGAGTGTCACAGAACTGTCCCTAGCCTTAAAACGACATATTGAATCCAGTTATGGTTCTGTGTATCTTCAGGGCGAAATTTCAGGGTGCAAATATCATTCTTCTGGGCATATTTATTTTTCTCTTAAAGATGACACTTCTGTCATCGATGCCATTTGTTGGCGAGGCACCCCCCTAACCTTTACCTTGGTCGATGGCATGCATGTTGTGGGCAAAGGACGTGTCACCACTTATGGGGCACGCTCAAAGTACCAAATTATTCTAGAAAGCCTTAAACATGCTGGCCAGGGGGCTTTGTTACAACGTCTCGAAGCATTACGGATTAAACTGACGGAAGAGGGTCTTTTTTCCTTACATCGTAAAAAACCCATGCCTCGTTTCCCACGCTGTATTGGGTTGATCACATCCCCTACGGGGGCGGTCATTCAGGATATGGCCATCCGATTTGAAACGCGTTTTCCCTGTCGGTTTTTGTTATATCCTGTGGCCGTACAAGGCGCCTCAGCCGTTTCAGAAGTCTTAGAAGCCTTGGCCTATTTTCATGGCCTGTCCCCACAGCCAGATCTGTTGATCTTGGCGCGCGGAGGGGGCAGTATAGAGGATCTTTGGCCTTTTCATGATGAAGCCATGGTGCGCGCCATTGCTGGCAGCACCATTCCCCTTATTTCTGCCATTGGGCATGAAACCGATACCACTTTAGCTGATTATGCCGCAGATGTCCGGGCGCCTACCCCTACGGCAGCGGCTGAAATGGCCTTGCCTTTGTGTTCTGACCTGTTGGATCTTCTAGAAGGATACGCAAACCTTCTAAGCCGTTCGCTGCTTCAATTAGGACAAATAGAAACCCTCAGGTTCCATGCGCTAGAGTCTCGCTTTTCCATGCTGAAAAACAGCGTAGAAACGCACCAGCAACATCTCGATGAATTGACTGAGCGCCTAGAGCAAAAATTTAAGACCCTATGGGTCCAAGCAGAGCACAGGTTGGTTCTGATGAGTGCGCCCTTAAGTCGGGCCCTTCTGCAAGAAATCAGCACAACCATGCAACGACTGGAAACCTTCATTCAAAGAATGACCCAAGCCTTTATGGTCCATGTTGCGCACCATGAAAATCGATTGAATCACCTGCAGCATTTGCTGAATCATTTGTCTTATCCTCAGACATTGGCGCGTGGGTTTTCTCTTGTACTTGGCCCATCACGCCAAGTGATTACACACTGCGCAAAAGCCCTTGACGAAAAGACGCTAACCCTTCAATTTCAAGATGGTGAAATAAAAGGCGTTATTCCATTTTAAACTTTAATGTCTTTTAACTATTTTTAAAATAATTTTTTTTAAAATGTAGTATAAAACAAAAAAGGCATAAACTATGAATTTTTTCAAACACTCTAAGATAAAGTCATTGGGCTTTCTTCTATTAACCCTTTTATGGAGCGAGCATGCGCTAGGATCGAGACGTGTCCCAACAGGCGTTACTAGTAATAATAATGGAAACAAGAGTAATGTACCTACCACGCAATCTCAAAACGTTGGTAACAAATCTCAAAACGTTGGTAACAACAAGCCTCCTTTCTTTAAGCCTGAATCTTTAATCCAGAGGGGATTTGGTGGCGACAACTATTCCGACCCATCAAACAATAGCAATGTACCTACTACGCAATCTCAAAACGTTGATAACAAATCTCAAAACGTTGGTAACAACAAGCCTCCTTTCTTTAAGCCTGAAGCTTTAATCAAGGAGGGATTTGGTGGGTACAACAATTCCGGCCCATCAAACAATAAGAGTAATGTACCTACTACGCAATCTCAAAGCGTTGGTAACAACAATAAGCCTGAAGCTTTAATCAAGGAGGGATTTGGTGGGTACAACAATTCCGGCCCATCAAACAATAACGCATACCAACCACAAAATAATTATAACTTAGGCTATTTTCCTTCAAGAGAAAACTATGGCATGAATCAATTCAAGGGGGGATTTGGTGGGTATAACAATTCCGGCCCATCAAACAATAACGCATACTACCCACAAAATAGTTTTCCTTCAAGAGAAACCTCTGGTATGAATGATTTTCAACAAAAAAAGGGCCAATTTGTTTCGTTTGCCCCTTCTATGAAAGCAGGAAGTAGCTACATGAGTAATACTTTTGGTGCCCGACAAAGCGACCAGAATCAGGATGAATCTAACGCATACTACCCACAAAATAATTATAATTCAGGCTATTTTCCTTCAAGAGAAACTTCTGGTATGAATCAATCTTTTGTTAATAGGGGTGAACCTTTAATCCAGGGGGGATTTGGTGGGGACAACTATTCCGGCCCATCAAACAATAACGCATACTACCCACAAAATAATTATAATCGAGGCTATTTTCCTTCAGGAGAAATCTCTGATATGAATCTTTTTCAACAAAACAGGGTTCAATCTTCTGTGCCTAACTATTCTAATCAAATATCTTATAGGCCCTATCCCCCTTCTTCATCACAAGAGCTAGAGCAAATGCAGTCGGAATACAAGAAAGTGATGGAGGAAAATCAAAAGATAAAGGAAGAGCTTGCTTACTTGAATAAAAACAATCCCAATAATTCCACACAATCAAACATAAACAACTCACAGCTGCTACCACCTCCTCCCATAAACAACTCACAGCTGCTACCACCTCCTCCACCTCCTCCCATAAACAACCCACAGCTGCTACCACCTCCAATAGGCAACCCACAGCTGCTACCACTTTCACTAGGCAATCTAGGAGGCAACAACTTAAAACCGCCTCCAGTAATCAAGCCACAAATAAACGGCCTAGGCTCCCTTAGTTTAGATGAAATACAAGAGATGAAAAAAAAAATTGAAAAGAAAAAAGATAAAAAAGATGTGTTTATCGGTCAAGGTTTGAATGATGAAAATGCAGTAATGAATAGATTGATGGGAATGAAAAAAAAATCACCTACAATGAAAGAGCAACAACCATATACAGACATTGAAAAGACGGTCCTTTTGGATCTATGGAAAGAAAATAAACTGGAGGGAAAAGATATCCTTGAAATTACTCCAATGATCCCTCAGCATCCAATCTATAAACAGTACATAGAGGGTATTCAATTCGTGGACGAAAAATTTAAAACTGGAATGACATTAGAGGATTTGAACATACAATCAAATAAAGATAATAAAAAGAAATTTGTGCTAAGTGCTACAGAAATATTTGATATAGAAAAAAATATAAAAGAAGAAAAGGGGCAAGCATTAAAAATTAAGAATTTATTGCAAGAAAAACACCCATATCACAATGATATGGTGGGAAAAACATTAAGAGAAATTGTTGCGTGGATGCAAGCCCTACCCGCTAAGCCTAACAATTAAAGGATGACTTGCGACACGATGACTTTCAGCTCCCCCTCGAACTGTCGAGGGGGAGCAAGGTAGGCTCATACGTCTAAGGGGATCTAATGCAAATCCACACTATTGTTGGCTCAAAAGCAGAAACGTGTGCCCAAGCTTTACATGGACGTTATGGACAATCTTCACCAGACCCCTGTGATGTCATTGTCGTCTTGGGCAGCAATGTGCCCTTGCTCCACGCGATGCGCACAAGATGAAGGAGATAAGCTTGCCCTCCCTATACGGCTCTATAGGGGGGGGCAAGAAAAAATCAAATAATCAATGAGCATTTATTTAAACAAATTGCATTATAATTTTTTAAAATACAAAAAATGAACAATTATGAAAAACAAAATTATCTTAAATGCTTTGCAAACACTAGGTCTGATGGTTTTGATGGTGGGCGGAGAGGCGTTCAGTGGACCAAAGACCATCAAAGAAGCTAGAGACGCCCTAAATCCCACTCCACGCAATAGCATGCGTTTTGAAAAGGGCATGACCATAAATGATTTTCAAAAACTTTTTGAAAACGACGATAACGCAAAGTTTGTGAACGCCCTTGTAAGGCCTGTAGATTTTACCCCTACCTATGTGGAAGTGATTCAACATTTTATTGGGACAGGAGCATTTGAAGGGAAAAATTACACACAAATCATGAGCATAGTAGAACCCCGCGTGGCAAGCCTATTAAAAGTTAAGGATACAAAAAAACTGGAGACCCTTAAAGACATTAAAAAACCGCAGACCCTTAAAGAAGCCAAAGAAGCCCTAAATCCCACTCCGCGAAATAGCATGCATTTTGAAAAAGGCATGACCATAGATGATTTTCAAAAACTTTTTGAAAACGACGATAACGCAAAGTTTGTGAACGCCCTTGTAAGGCCTGTAGATTTTACCCCTAGCTATGTAAGAGTGATAAATTATTTTATTGATATAGGAGCATTTGAAGGGAAAAATTACACACAAATCATGAGCATGGTAGAACCCATTGTAAACAGTCTATTGCAAAGCACGCTTGCGGCATCAAATACCGCTAAAAATCAACAGAATCCCAAAAAATAATCTTGCTTTAATGAAATACAAGCATTACATTTGAATGATTTTTTTCTTCCCCCTCGACAGTTCTAGGGGGAACAAGGTAGGCTCATACCTACCAATCTCAGGGAATCGCCATGCGAATCCACACCGTTGTTCGTCCAAAAGCAGAAAAGTATGGCCAAGCTTTACATAGGCTTTATGGGCAATGTTCAGCAGAAACCTGTGATGTCATTGTCGTCTTGGGCGGCGATGGCGCCATGCTGCATGCGGTACAAAGCTATTTAATCTATCAAAAGCCATTTTACGGACTGCATTTCGGCAGTTATGGTGCTTTGATGAATCCACCATACGATCCCGAACAGTTGATGGACCGGCTGGTTCAAGCTTATCCTTATGTCTTTCATCCCCTAGCCTTTACAGCTGAAACGCACATGGGTGAAGTTATGAAAGGGCATGCCATCAATGAGATTGCCTTACAACGCTCCACCTATCATGTCATTAAATGGGACACCTACGTTGAAGATTCCATTATGCTTCCTTTGGCTTGGGGGGATGGCATGATGGTATCAACACCTTTGGGATCTCGTGCCTATAATGCTTCGGCAAAAGGACCTGTGCTTAGTGTACAAGTGCCAGCTTTGGTCCTTACACCGCTTTGTGTGTGCCATCCTCAAGGATGGCCCAGTCACGTCATTCCAGAAAGCAGCTCTGTCACATGGAGGGTTCATGATCCCGTACACCGTCCTGCATCCTTAGGCGCAGATGTCTTAGCGTTTCAAGATATTGTAAAAGCGAAAGTTTATATGGATTTTTCTTGTTCCATCACTTTTTTATATGATGTCAAACGATGAAAGAGAAAACACCATGGATGGAAATGGCGATTCTGCTGGCACAACGTGCTGAAAAACGCGGTGAGGTCCCAGTGGCAGGTGTTTTGGTGCACGGGAACCACTGTATTGCGCGCGCCCACAACCAAGTAAAGCGTTTTGGCACGCCGCTAGCCCATGCCGAAATGCTTTTAATCTTGATGGGACAAAAAAGACTGAAAAGCTCTTATCTTTCTGAATGTGATCTTTACGTAACCCTGGAACCGTGTGCGTTGTGTTTTGCAGCCCTGTCCATGGCACGCATCCGCCGTATCTATTTTGGGGCCTACGCCACAAGAGCAACCCTTGGAAACGCTTCAACCCTCGCACGTCCTTTTTCAACGCCTGAAGTTATGGGAGGGTTTCATGAAAAGAGGTGTGCAAGCCTATTGCATGCCTTTTTTAAACCCAAACGCTAGCTGTTTTATTTCTCTGCTATACGCCCCATAGCAAGAAATTTTTCACGACGATGCTGTTTAAGATGGGCTTTCCCTGCAAAAAAAGAAAGTTGCCTTTCTAATGCATCCGCTATGGCATCGATGGTAGCCATGCGATTTCTCTGTGCCCCCCCCATGGGTTCACGAATGATTTCATCGATGATGTTCCATGAAAGAAGATCTTGCGCTGTTAATTTCAGAGCTTTTGCGGCTTCTTCTTTTTTTTCATTTGTTCGCCACAGGATAGAAGCGCATCCTTCTGGACTAATGACTGAATAAACCGAATGCTCTAACATGGTAATATGGTTGGCAGTAGCCAAAGCTAAAGCGCCCCCTGATCCCCCTTCTCCGATAATAAAGGTCAAAATGGGCACTGAAAGCATCAGACTTTTTTCAATACAACGGGCAATGGCTTCTCCTTGTCCCCGTTCTTCTGCACCAAACCCTGCATAAGCACCTGGGGTATCCACAAAAGTCACCACAGGCAAATGAAATCTTTCTGCCAGTTCTAAACTGCGCAGCGCTTTTCGATACCCTTCAGGATGGGGCATCCCAAAATTATGTCGAATGCGTTCTTGGGTGTCGTCTCCTTTTTCGTGCCCAATGACCATAAGGGGATGCCCTCTGAACCAAGCAATCCCCACAGTAATGGCCAAATCTTCAGCAAAACAACGATCCCCTGCCAAAGGAACAAAGCGCTCCATCATGCGTGCGATATAATCTTTGGTCTTAGGGCGTTCGGGATGACGTGCCACCAAGACTTTTTGCCATGGGGTTAAATGACGATAGAGTTCAGATATCTTTCTTCTGCATTTTTCTTCTAAGCGCTGAATCTCTTCTTTCGTCTTAGATTTCTCGCCTGGAGGCAACAATTTTAGGCCCTGAATGCGATTCTGCAATTCCTCAATAGGCCCTTCAAAATCTAGCATAAGTCAAGCTCAATCAAGAAACTTAACCTATTATATCTTATTAAAAACAGAATGTCCCTCATTTACTTCTTGTTTCATTTGAAGATGTAGAAGAGACCTCTTTATTCAGTCTCATGGCTTTAATGTCTTTTCGGTGGTCCACCAGAGGACCAAAGGGCTCTGCCGGCACAAATGTGCGCAAAATCACATAGGTGCGTGAACTCTGTTTATGCCCTTTTTCATGCAGATGATCGACCCCTCGTTTGGCCATGGTGGCCCAATTTTTTCCATATAACGCTGTAAGATAAGGAATAGGGTTGGCAGGCGCCCACACATGTAGGGCTCCAAATGGCACCTTTTTCAAGGGAAATAAATCGGTAAATTTAATGCCTTTGCTACAAGTGCAAATACATACCTCCCCGGGTATCTTTTCCTTTGCAGCATAAATATCTGCCGGTGGTGGCACCTCATGGGGCAAGAGATGGAGATGCTTGGGGCCCATCTGCACTTGAAAGCCACAGTCTTTTCCAGGGCGATTGCCCACAGAATATCCCAAAGCCTTAAAGACGGGAGCGGCTTCTTTTGAAAAACGTTCTCGATCCTCATCGCGGATTTGCACATCTAAATCATCATCCCAAGGAATGATGCCATGATGTCGCACAGCCCCCAATAGGGTTCCTCCTTCAATCCAATAATCTATATGGCAGGCTTCCAGCACGTCATGCACATCTTTCATCAGCTGATATAAGGCAAGAATATAGGCAGGACGCGTTGGCGGAGGGGTTTTTACAATGCCGTGATTGGAAAGGGTTTCCACAATGTGATGACCCATGTCTGTGGAACGCAAAAAGATGTCTACCCCTCGTGGACCCAATAAACCCAACAGCACCACAAAAGCGCCCACTATCATGCTTTTTTTGTATTTCATTCTAATATCCCTAAAAGTTATGGGGTTACTGTATCTTTTTTTATACCCTTGTACAATCACTTAGACATAACACATGAACATAAGATGTATTAAGCATACAGGGTTAGATGTGCAGTTTTAGGAGGAAAAAATGCATTTATGTTGCGTTTATGTACGTTTTTGCTGGCCCATGGGGCCTCGGTCTCAAGGGGAAGCCCCAGTAAACTTATGGCCGCCCCTACTACGCAAGGGGATAGGGTAGACAAAAAAGAAAGCTTTAGAAATCTCCGAGGCGATTCATTTTTTTGTGGAAGTAATGCCATTGTTTAAAACTAATGGCTGGAAAGACGAAGGTGGAAAAGAGATTGATCTAGATTTGCAAAGCAATTTTCCTTATGCGTTTACGTTCGAACGTCCTTAGCCCTTTGTCAAACATAAAAGACGTAAGGGGGAGCCCTCTCTCCCCGCCTTATTTTAGGCATTAGATCTAAGCGTGCTTCCTTAGTCATTATCCCTTGAAACATGCCTCCTATCTTTGCTTTTTTCCTCTCATTTTTGTGTCTTAAAATCCTCCTTCAATCCTATATTAACCATGGGATTTTAGCGTTTTAGTGACCTATAGTCATGGGATCTTAAGGTCTTTTCTTTGCTGTTTTTCTCCTTTAGGACATGACAAAACACCGCAGATGTGCCATCCTTATAAAGACCTTCAGGAGAGCATCCCTTGTCTGTTTCGGTGTTATCCGCTTTGCATAAATCAGGTCTCTTTCAAGGAAAAATGGCACAAGCGCTGAGTGCTTATCCCCATGAATCTGCAAAAGAAATAGCATTACAAGAGCACTACTCAAAACAGAGTGCAGCCCCAGATTGGGCACATTGGCAAGCGCTTCTAAAACAACATTTTGGGGGCCCTCTCTATCAAGATTGGTTTCAAGATTTAAGATTTTTGCGATCTGATTCCCACGTGCTTGTGCTTTCCGCACCCTCTTCTTTTGCAAAGGCGTGGATCGAAACGCATTATTTGGATTTGATGAAGAATCTATTGTGTCGACAGCTTGCAGGATGCACCGATGTGAAACTGGAACTACAAGCGCAAACCCAAGAAATTCTGCCCTTGCAAGAGGCCTTTTTTCAAGATCAGTCTGGGCAAGAAGAAACAAACATCCAAGGCGCCCCTTTGGATGCGCGTTTTACTTTTGATCATTTTGTCGTGGGCAGTCCCAATGAATTCGCTTATGCTGCAGCCCTTCGCGTCGCCGAATCAGAAGAAATCATTTACAACCCCTTGTTTCTCTATGGTCCTGTAGGTCATGGGAAAACCCATTTAATGCACAGCATTGGTCATGCCATTTTGCAAAAATTCCAGGGACGAAAAAAAATTCTCTACCTTTCAGCAGAAAAGTTCATGTATTACTTTATTCGCGCTTTGAGACATAAGAGTGTCATGGCCTTTAAAGAACGTTTCCGATCTGTAGACGTTTTGATTGTGGACGATGTACAGTTTATGAGCGGAAAAGATTCTACCCAGGAAGAATTTTTTCATACCTTTAATGCGTTGGTGGATCAGGGTCATCAAGTGATTATTTCTGCCGATAAGCCTCCTTCCGATCTGGGTGGCCTTCAAGAGCGCATGAAATCCCGTTTGGGGTGGGGATTGGTGGCCGATTTGCATCCCACGGATTATGCGTTGCGTGTAGATATTTTAATGAGAAAAGCCGCCCAACATGGCAGTGTCATCTCCCAAGAAATTCTTGACTTTTTGGCCATGAATATTTCTTCCAGCGTGCGAGAACTAGAAGGTGCGTTAACCCGTGTTTTGGCCCATGCTACTTTGGTGGGGCGTTCTTTAACCTTAGAATTGGTTCAAACCATTCTAAGGGATCTCTTGCGCCCTCATGATCGAACCCCCAGTTTGGAAACCATCGAACACTGCGTTGCAGAGCATTTTTGCATCAGCGTTCCAGATCTTCATTCCTCAAAACGATCTAAAGCCATTGTTCGTCCTCGACAAATTGCCATGTTTTTAATGAAACAATTGACCTCAGCGTCCTTACCTATTTTGGGACGTCATTTTGGAGGACGTAATCATACCACCGTGTTGCATGCCGTTTCCAGCATAGAGAATTTAATGCAGCGTGATCGTTCTTTGCAAGAAGATATTCTTGCTTTACGAAAAGAGCTTGAAAGCTTTTAATTCTTTTAAAACTCATAATTATGCCACTTTTATTTTTATTTAAACACAATGGTTAGGTCAATAAAGATTTGTAACCTGATCCGCTTTCTTTAATGAATATTTCTTTGTTTTTTTTATTCTTTCATTCAGAATAAGAGTGAATTTTTAACATTGCTTGTACATGCAAATAAGTATGGTTTTCACGAAACGATCCAAGCACCATAAGAGTTCAATCTTCCATCGTTAGCTTATGATTACAAAATGCTTTTTACGATCTGACTTATGAAAGAAGGGGTTATTTTTTCAAAGGTCCATAAAAGATAGAGATTTACCCCGTTAAGGGATGGAATGTTTTGTCATCCGGTACTAGCTTCTTGTTAAAAAATTTTTAACAGAAAGGATATTGAACAGCTTGTTGCCGAAGAAGTCTAAGGAATCCCTGATCTTTCTTTTTTTAAGGTAAGATAAGACCATGATCTTGAAAATATCTACTTTTTATAAGCAATCTTCTGGGAAACACTGCCATAAGTTGTCTAAAGATCTGCTTCTTAATGCAGATCTTTTGCAATCAAGCTTTATCGCACGGCAATGAGCTTCACTTTTATGGCGTAAACACCATGCATTTACCATTATTGGCTTAAATTAAAAACTGCAGCTGCTGCTCTTTGTGTATGGCCGGCTTGTACAAATGGTATGACTTTTTATCTTAGGTCTAAACTATATTTTCTCAACTATTTTTATATTTAATTTTACGTGTTTTATATTAAATAAAAAATGTTTTTATTATAGATATTAAAGAAAATAGGGTTGATATGGCACTTTGCAAAAAGTGAGGCTGGGGCAAGAAACGTCAATAGAAATATGAACAAAAAAAATATTATATTAAAATACATCAACAAAAAGTCAATAGCGCAAATGTTTTAGTGATAGAGAATTATTTAATATTTTGGTAGAAGATGTTCTGATAAAACCAGATCAGCTTGTAATGATGTATCATGCAGCGTTCTATAAAGCTAAAAAAATCAAGAATGAATAGAGCCTGTAGGATGTAGAATAATATGTTTGCGACCTTATGCTCCTGATCTGAATCCGATAGAGAAATTTTGGGCAACGATAAAACGATGGATCAAGCAAAAAATTGCAATTTATCATACACTATACTCCATGATATGCCCCTTCTTTTCTGCATCATGATCCCAATGCTTTTACCCTATTGCCTCATGATCTAGCCGTTTTAGTTATGCCATGATCCTTAGGGGGGGCGTTACACTTTAATTTTCTTTTTAATACAGATATGAAACGGTTTTTTTCAACAGGCTTTCATGCCATTGATTCTTTTTCAAGCACTAAAGCCTGAAAGAAAAGGACTAAGCACATTCCAACATACATATGCTGATGCTGACAGCTGAATCTAAGTTTTGTTTTCGAGGTATTTTGAGGGATGTGCATTATGCATACTCTGTCTATATGCTGCTTGAAGAGAAGCAGCTTTTAAAGCTTCTTTGCAGACCCATGAGGCAGATCAGAAAGGTCCGGCAAACCATTGCCTCTCTCATCTCTATAAACGACATCCCCTACCACTAGACTTAACCTGGATTCTTTGTGTCCAAAAAATTCAGGTTAAGAACAACCAAAAAATTAAGACTTACGGTTCAATGGGATTTTCTGGAACTTCCCGAGCTTCTGCTTCTAATGGCTCATCTGATCGCTTCTCAAAAGCACTCAGTTTCGGAATTTCTTCTCCTAGTTCTGCTGTCTGCGTTTGAATGGCTTCCAAATCTTCTCCTTCCATAGATTTTAAAAGATTTTGAATCTTTTGCTCCACCCTTGTTTTTTCTTCTTCAGGCACAACCACTTCAGAGAGAAGTTTTTTCACAGAATGCAATAAAGCTTCACCTTGATTTTTAGCTTCGACCAAAATTTTTCTTGCTTCATCGGCTAGTTTGTGTTCCTCGGCATCCTTAAGCATGCGTTGAATTTCAGCTTCATCTAGCCCTCCAGAAGATTGGATATGGATTTTTTGTTCTTTGCCAGTGGTCTCATCCTTAGCCGTTACGTGCACAATGCCATTGGCATCAATATCAAAAGAAACATCAATTTTCGGAGTCCCTCGAGCAGCCGGCGCTAACCCAACCAAATCAAATTGTCCAAGCAATTTATTATCAGCTGCCATTTCACGCTCTCCTTGAAAAACACGAATCGTGACGGCTGTTTGATTGTCTTCTGCTGTGGAAAAAATTTGTGATTTTCGCGTTG
>CANGUX010000020.1 GCA_947457385.1 Holosporales bacterium | reverse complement strand
TGTTTATTCCTGCCATGGGAGAATTCATCATTCCTGAATTATTAGGTGGCCCCACCTCACTGACCATTGGTCGATTATTGTGGTATGAATTCTTTACCAATCGAGATTGGCCTTTGGCCGCAGCTATGGCTGTTATGATTATTATTTTAATATTAATTCCCATTGTTCTTTTTGAAAAATTACAAAATTCAGAAGAAAGGAAAGACTCATGATTCGAAATCGCTGGATAAAAAGTGTTTTTTTTCTTGGGTATGGATTTCTTTATATCCCTATTGTTTTAATTATTATTTATTCTTTTAATACATCTTCTACGCTTGTTTGGCAAGGATTATCCTTGCATTGGTATCGCACCCTCATGAACAACCATGCCTTATTAGAAGCAGCATTTATGAGTTTAAAAATTGCTGTGATTTCAGCAAGTCTTTCCGTGCTTTTGGGAACGCTTTGCGCCAGTGCTTGGACACGCAAACCAGAAGGTCATCCTTTTTTAGGGTTCTTAGCCACAACGCCTTTGGTGATCCCGGAGATCATTACCGGGCTTTCGTTGCTGATGTTGTTTGTATGGTTAAGCGATCATCTGGGGTTCCCACAGCGTGGCATGTTTAGTGTGATTATTGCCCACACGACCTTAGGAGTCGCTTATGTGACCACTATTGTGAGAACACGATTGTTAAGCATAGATCCTACCTTAGCCGAAGCGGCATTAGATTTAGGGGCAAGGCCCTATCGTGTCTTTTTTCTTATTAAGTTTCCATTGTTGCGATCTTCTTTGGTGGCCAGTTGGCTGATTGCTTTTATTGTTTCTTTTGATGATGTGGTGTTGGCCAGTTTTACAGCGGGACCTGGTACAACAACGCTCCCTATTATGATTCTTTCGACTTTAAAAATTGGCCATACTCCTCAAATCAATGCTCTTGCAACCTGCATTGTGGTTATGGCAAGCATCTTAATTATGTCTGCCGGATACGTTATGTACCAAAAAACGCCTTCTGAAAATAGATAAGATCTTTAAATATTTTTTGTAGGTCCTAGTTAATTGTAAATAATTATAGTCAATTATTTGAAATATCGTATTAAAAAAGAAAACTATGTTGTCATATAATTTTTTTTAAAACGCTCGATGTCTTGCTTAATCCATCGTCTCATAATGACCCGAAACTTTTTTAACAGATTTTGCGCTAGAGACTCGAGTGGCAACAAAGCAACCTTGCATCAAACAGATTTAATGATTCTTTCGTCTTCTGAGAGGATTGAAAACGTGCATGATCCATCACAGCAGACTGTCTAGCTTGGTAGCTATCCATTGATTGAAACCTTTTTTTGACATATTATTGGTAATATTGATGTGTAATTAACGCATATAGCAAAATATTAATGCATTCATAGTAATTGCCAATTATTCTCTAATGCGTTTTCTGTTTTTTTCACCCTACCCTCTCTTTGGCAATGGTCATATCAATGCTGCTTTTATAAGCCTATACAAGGCTTCCTGCTATCTATCTCGCTTTTCTTTAGCACTCAATCCAGATTTTCTGAGCTAATAAAAAGCACCTAGACTCGATCTATTCAACAATTTCCCCATATGGAAAATCCTAAAATTTAGAATTTTTACGGTATAGATTTGGAATACTTTCGTGTTTTTCTTGTTCACTTAAGGCTTTTTCCCCAAGTTTTTAGATGGCCTAATATGACCATCTTTTGTATATCTTAAACACCATCTATGCACTCTTAATTTGTTCAAGTTGAATATTGGAGTGGCTAGTTTTTGTTTATGACCTTGTGCAATAAGTTCTATTGTCTTTTGAAGCATATTTATATTACATAATTAATTTTTTATTTAAGTTAAAATCATTTGTGCGCTATTTTAAATTAATTTACTATAAAAACTCATTTATACAATCCTATTGATCCTCTCTCAAGGGCTCCGTGTATATCATCATAAGCTCTCTTTTTTACAAAAGAAATGAATTCTTCTTATATTCATTTTTGATGCATTTTAAGTTTTTTAGAAAACAATAAAAGTACCCTAAAAAACAATATTTTTTCATTTGCCTGTATACCTCACCTATACTGAACAAGATCAAATTTTTATCTCATCAAAAAACTCTTTGCACATGAAACAAGCATAGTCTTTCAGATCTATAGCAAAAGCAGTTGGGTCATGGTAAAAAAAACAGGCATATAATGGGGTATAGCTCCTAAAACATGCGAATTTGTTGCTTCATCCATCGCTTCATAGTTCCCAGAATTTTTCTCTCGGACACAGAATCAGGAGAATAAGGCGGCAACAATACTATCCTACATCTTACAGATTCTATAATTATTGTGTTTTCTTATATTTATGGAATGCTGCATACTCCATCATGACAACCGGAACTGCTTTTTTTCCTTTATTAGAAGCGATTCGACCCCACTATTCAAAAGATCGGTATGACATAAACCTTTAAACACCATAGGAACCATTGACTTTTTTGCCCATTTTTCTTTTTGCAAAGTTTTATTTCAAAGCTACTTTCATTAATTTATAGAAAGTTTTTTTTGATCTATATATTTTATCTCTATTAACTTTTATTTCATTTTTATTCGCTTACTTCCAGGTAGCTAAAGGCTTTTTTATAGCTAACACCAAATCGTCTTAAAGCATATTTTGCACCACTAGCACTCATACCTAATTCACGAACAATCTCTTCTGAAGATGCATTGATATTTTATTTGATATGTTAGATAAAGTGGTTTTTTTCAATTCTGAGTGCTGCTCTTCAATGCCTTCTTATGCAGCAATGACCTTTAATCTTGTAACGTAAACGCTATGCATTTACTGTTGTTTTCTGTAAAAAACTGCAGCTGCTCTTTTTTATAGCCAGTATCTAGAAATTGTATGACTTTTTTCTTAGAGATCTAAACAGAAAGAACTTTATACCAAATAAAAAATAATTTTAATATGCTCTAATAAAGCATGAAATTTTTTTAATAATTTTATGCAAAGGAACATTATTTTTGCAAATTTCTTCAGTAAAGTTATTTTGCATTAAAAATGATGACTGATGTTTTCATTTTTTTACAATTGAAGATCTGGTTTAAAAGGCCTAACAATCTATCAAGATCTTGCATAAGCGAGACATAATTGGTTTCTTTAGGACAATGGGTGTAATGGGGAAATTTTTCTGATACAACATCCCCCATTGGGTTATCAAATGGTCATTAAAGCACTCTTGGCCAAAAGGTTTGCTTGCATCAAAAAATATTCATCCATTCCGATGGATTTCGCATTAAAAAACTCTAATGCAAAGCAGGTAGAAATTTTCGAATTTTAATAAAAAATGAGGTAGCTTATAAAAATACTGATGTATTTTTTAATAATTTCACTTATATATTTATGTATTTTGTATTTACCCAAACACTTCAAGCCATATCCGGTACCATTTATTTTTGATCTCTTAAAAAACAATGACACATTAAAAAAGCCATGTAAGCCATGTAATCCAAAGCAGCAATGATAAGCTTTTAAATTAAACTTTAAAAACACACAGGAGATTTTTTTCGGATAGCTTAAATGAGGAGTTGGCTGCAAATTTTCTGTAACTTAATTTACATCTCATGCAATGTTTCATATATTGTTTATGCACTAAATAATTTAAGCCATATCTAACACCATTGTATTTTACTCCCTTCCAAAAAACTCTTCAAAATCATGAAAAAATTTAAGAATTTTTATAGATTTTTTCATCAAAAGGGGTATTAAGTCATTTTACTTTAAGACCCTTTTTAAAAAAACAAATATCATCTTAAAAAATATTCAGATCCATTCCTATGTATCTCAAAAAAACAATTAAAAAAATAATCTTACAATCACCATTGACTCTTAAAATTATGAATTCTCAGGAATCTCTTCGACAACGATTCGAATTTGGCTAAAGGGCTTTCTTATGCGACCAAGCCGACTTCTCCCTTTGATATCCATACGTTTTAAAACCAAACTTGGCCCAACACTAGCCTCAATGATTTTAAGACGATCAACATCCATGCCTAAATTGTTCTCGGCATTTGCCATAGCAGAAAGAACTGCTTTTTGAACATCATGAGCAATGCGCCGTTTCATTCCTTTTAAAATCCGCAATGCTTCATGGATAGGTTTTTTTCTTATAGGCTTAGCGACACTATTTAACTTGAAAGCACTCACCCGGATCATTCTTAAACAAGCATATGCACGTAATTCTGTCATTTTTTTCATCCTTTTTTCGCTTTTCGATCCCCAGCGTGACCATGAAAAGTCCTTGTTGGCGAAAACTCACCTAATTTATGGTAGATCATATCCTCTGTTACAAAAACAGGAATAAATTTTCTTCCATTGTGGACCTGAAACGTTAACCCCACAAACTGAGGCAAAATCACAGAACGTCTAGACCACGTTTTAATCGGATCATGTCTCCCAGAGGCATGCACCTTATCTGCTTTTTTTAAAAGATATCCATCAACAAAAGGACCTTTCCAAACGGATCGAGCCATGTTTCCCCCTTTTATTTTCTACGACTTTCTACGACTAACAATAAATTTTGAAGAAGATTTCTTCCGACTTCGAGTACGATACCCCTTGCTTGGAACAGCAGTTGGAGAACAAGGATGACGACCACCCGAAGTCCGTCCTTCTCCTCCCCCCATAGGATGGTCTATAGGATTCATCGCCACACCTCTAACATGGGGCCTCTTCCCTAACCAGCGATTCCTTCCCGCTTTTGCAATTCTACGATTTTTATGGTCACCATTAGAAACTTCCCCAATGGTAGCTGAACAATCTCCATGAACTTTTCTAACTTCTCCAGAAGGCAAACGCATCAAAACATAGGCTGCATCTCGTCCCATAATTTGAATAGAAGTCCCTGCAGAACGGGCTAACTGACCTCCCTTCCCAATCTTTAATTCCACATTATGAACAGAAGTTCCTACAGGGATATTCTTAAGCTTCAAAGAATTTCCAACCTTGATTTCTGTGTCTTCAGAAGAAAAAAGAGAATCCCCAACTTTAACTTTATTGGGTGCTAAAATATAACGATACCCCTCAGTTTGCGCATTTTTAACCAAAGCAATAAAGGCACTCCGATTTGGATCATACTCTATTCTCTGAATTTCCACTTGTGCATCCTGACGAACAAGGTCAATTTTTCTGTAAGAACGTTTGTGCCCCCCCCCTTTATGACGAGACGTAACACGGCCATGACCACGTCCCCCCGTGCTCTTCTTCCCCTCTGTAAGGGATTTTAAGGGCTTTCCTTTCCATAAAGCAGAGCGATCTACTAAGGCCAATCCCCTCTGAGAAGAAGTGACTGGTTTATATAATTTCAAACTCATGAGCATTCTCCTAACAGATCGTTCATTTTTCTAAAAAAATTCTGCATCATAGTGGGACACCAGAAGATAAATCTAGAGTTTGCCCATCTCGCAATGAAATCATCGCTTTTTTAACATCTTGTCTGACCCCTTCACGCCCTCGAAAACGCTTTGTCTTTCCTTTCAAGCAAGAAGTGTTGACATTTTTTACTTTTACATCAAAAATAGTTTCCACTGCTTTTTTAATAAAAAATTTATTAGCCCAAGAAGCAACTAGAAAAAAATACTGCCCCTTTTCGCTCTGCAAAGTTGATTTCTCTGTAATCAGAGGCGTCTTTAAAACAGAATAGAGAGTCTCTTTTGAAATAACAATTTCACGATCTCTAAGAACAAAACGATGAATCATACTAACCATCCTTCTAAATATTGAACTGCTTCTCGAGAAAGAATCAACTTGTCATGACGCAAAATGTCATACACATTTAATCCATGTTGAGGCAAAATATCAACATGATGAAGATTCGCTGTGGCTCTCTTTAAAAATGGACAAGGATCTTTCCCAGTTACCATCAAAATAGAAGAGTCTTTTTTTCCTGATGACGTGCTAGCTTTATCTGATAAGACAAGATCTTGTTGAGATGAAAAAAGATCTCCTCCTAAAACTTTTAGAATTTCCTTGGTTTTTCCTGCGCTAAAGGTCAAATCCTCGATCACTCTCAACTTTCCCTCTATAAAACGCGAAGAAAGTGCAGTTCTTAGCCCTAAACGCCGAACCTTTTTTGGAAGTCCATAAGCATGACTCCGAACCACAGGACCAAAAATAACCGCGCCTCCCCGCATCTGAGGAGAACGAAGCGACCCCTGACGCGCACGCCCTGTTCCTTTTTGCTTATGAGGCTTTCGGGTTGTCCCTGAAATTTCACTAATGCCCTTCGTTTTATGGGTTCCGGCTCGCCGTTTTGCCAATTGCCATAGAACGACTCTTGCTAGAATATCCTTTCGAACAGGAGCAGCAAAAACGAACTCTGAGAGCTCAAGATGATCCACGATCTCTCCTCCCAAATTATAGACAGAAACCTTTCGGTCTAGATCTTGAAGTCCAAGCGACTGTTGTATCATCTTACCCCTCTCCCACTAAAATCTGTTTATTTCAAATCCAAACATCTATAAAAAACGTATTATAATGCAGCACTAACCACACCAAGCAAAGGATCAATGGATTGTTTCGCAGTTTTCTTTATGGCATCGCGAACTTGAACCCAACTGCCATCCGAACCAGGAATAGACCCTTTTACTAAAATAAGGCCACGCTCTACATCAAATTTAAGAACCTTTAAATTTTGAAGCGTAACTTGCTCACAGCCCAAATGCCCCGCCATTTTCTTCCCTTTAAAAACCTTTGCAGGATCTTTTCGATGTCCCGTAGAGCCGTGACTTCTGTGCGCAACAGACACACCATGACTGGCTCGTAACCCTTTGAAATTCCATCGTTTCATCGCCCCTGCAAATCCACGACCAACGGTCACGCCTGTTACATCCACAAAATGTCCTTCAGGAAAGTAGTCTGCTGAAAAAACCGTACCCTCTTCCAGACTCGCCTCAGAAGAAACGCGAAACTCCCTCAAAATTTTTTTCGGTTCTATAGAAGCTCTGGCAAAATGTCCTCTCATGGGCTTTGTGCACACTCTGTTCTTTCCACTTCCCACTTGAAGTGACCCAGATTTTTTCATGACCACACAACACCCCTCAAGAGAAAGTATGGTAACCGCACATGCCTCACCTGAATCAAGGAACAACGTTGTCATACCCATTTTTTTAGCGATTATTCCAGAACGAACCATAATTCCACTCCCCTATTGCTTTTCTTAAGTTTCTTCCAATCTAGAAGATAGAAAGCCTACACTCGGATTTCAACCTCTACTTCTGAAGCCACGGTCAACCCCATTAAGGCCTCTAATGTCTGAGGCGTACATTCTACATCAATTAAACGATTATAGGTTCTTTTCTCAAACTGATCCATAGCCTTTTTGAAAATATGGGGAGAACGCAAAACCGTAACCTTCATGATCTTCCTTGGCAAAGGAATAGGACCGCGAATAATGGCCCCCGTTCGTTTTGCAGTTTCCATGATATCCATGGCTGCTTGATCAAGAACTTTATGGTCATATCCACGAAGCCTCATTTTAATCCTCTTGGATTTCTGCGACATAAACATTCTCCCCTAAAAGCTTCTTCAAGACAAAATTTTGGAAATAACACCTGCACCAACGGTCCTTCCCCCTTCGCGAATGGAAAATCTAATACCTTCCATCATCGCAATAGGCGTTAACAAAGAAACCGTCATCTTTACATTATCCCCAGGCATGACCATCTCAACGTCAGCTGGAAGCTCTACACTTCCTGTAACATCTGTAGTCCTAAAGTAAAATTGTGGACGATAGTTGCTGAAAAATGGAGTATGACGCCCTCCTTCTTCTTTGGTAAGAATGTAGACTTCACACTCAAATTTATCATGAGGCTTAATGCTTCCCTTTTTAGCAATAACCTGGCCACGCTCTACATCTTCTCTCTTGAGTCCACGAATTAAAATACCGACATTGTCGCCAGCTCTTCCTTCATCCAGTTCTTTTTTGAACATTTCTACGCCAGTCACTGTAGATTCTTGCGTATCCTTTAACCCCACGATTTCAACCACATCCCCTACCTTAACGATGCCTCGCTCGATACGCCCCGTAAGCACGGTTCCTCTTCCTGAAATGGAAAACACATCTTCAACGGGCATGAGAAGCGGCTTATCAATATCTCGTTCAGGCGTTGGGAAATAAGAATCCATGGCATCCAACAAGGCTAAAATGGATTTTTTGCCTAACTCATCGTCTTTACCTTCCAAGGCTTTTAACGCTGATCCACGAATAATAGGGGTTTCTGCACCCGGGAAATTCCACGCACTTAGAAGATCTCGAATTTCCATTTCAACCAATTCCAAGAGCTCTTCATCTTCCACTTGGTCTACCTTGTTCAAATACACAAGAATAAAAGGAATCCCAACCTGACGTGCTAAAAGAATGTGCTCACGCGTTTGAGGCATCGGTCCATCTGCTGCCGAAACCACCAAAATGGCACCGTCCATCTGAGCCGCACCTGTAATCATGTTCTTCACATAGTCAGCATGTCCAGGACAGTCGACATGGGCGTAATGTCGTGCTTGCGTCTCATATTCTACGTGTGCGGTAGAAATGGTAATTCCTCTAGCACGTTCTTCTGGAGCTTGGTCAATCTGATCATACGCCTTAAACTGGGCCATGCCGCTCTCAGCACAAATCTTTGTGAGTGCTGCTGTAAGGGTTGTTTTACCGTGGTCTACGTGACCAATGGTCCCTACGTTAATATGAGGTTTGTTGCGTATAAATTTTTCTTTCGCCATAGAGCTACCCTGCCCAAGAATTCAAGAGTTAATACTCGTTTGTACCCTATCTGCAGAAAAATTACTAGAGGGCACCCAAAAAAATTACACAGCCTTACAACTATTCTAATCTTAACCTTATGCAATCTTTGATCCTAACGCCCCCATGCTTTGTCTTGCAACTGACAGCAATCCACTAAAAAACAAAAAGCCAATCCATCAACCTGCTCGGACTGACGTTTGCGTTAAGGACTCTAGAGAAGCACTGACATACGTGCGCACAAGGCTTTCTACGTCTTCTAGGGCATCTGAAAAATCATGAGGCACCTTAGGCAATATTTCTAGGGTAATGGGATGACCTCGTTTTTGCAGAGATAACTGATGGGAAAATCGCATCACATGTTCTTTAGAGGTCACCTCATCTGCCGCCCCCTGAAGAATCAATCCAGGAGAAGGACAAGGAGAAAGAAAATTAAAATCATAAAGATTAACGGGAGGACTGGCCACTGCAAATCCAGAACATTCAGGACGTCGCATTAAAAGTTGTAAAGCAATGTACGCCCCAAAAGAAAACCCCGCAACCCAACATTGTGGCGGAAAAGGATTTCTGGCCTGCAGCCAACTTAAACACGCTGCCGCATCTGAAATTTCACTTTCCCCAGGACTAAACTCGCCTTGAGATTTGCCACAGCCACGAAAATTAAATCGAAGCACATTAAATCTTAAACTTGCAAAGGCACGGAAAAAGGTGCGCACCACAGGATGATCCATGTCCACTCCTTGATCTGGATAAGGAGGAATAACCAGAACGATGGGAACGCCTGCCCCAGAAGGTACAAAATGGTACCGAGCTTCGAGCGCTCCACCTGGACCAGGAATCATCAAAAGTGACATGATGCATGTAAAATAAAGTTAGTCATTCTTTATTATGAGTAATCTTTTGAAGAAGTCAAATCTGATATCTTTCGAAACAGCGCCAGTATTCAGATGCCTTGACTTAATGATCATCTAAGTAAATCTTTTTTTAGGGATACTTCATGCCACATGTTCTTAAAATGTCGCCAATAAAATAAAAAGAACCGCAACACAAAAGGCGGGCAGGAGCACGAAGAGGATGCTCTTTTATCAGGTGCGCAAAAGTGGAAAAGCCAACATAGGGCGTATGTGTTTCTCTTGCATAGCTGGAAAAAATGGCATGATCTACCGCGCTTTCATCTTTTCCAAAATGGGATACGCCCCAACTTTGCAAGGACAATGGTGCTAGGGCATGCCAAAAAAACCTATGATCTTTGCGTGCCAGCATGCCAAAGACGAGAATTAAAGGAAGTGCATCCACCGCATCGGCATTGCTCCAGCTTTGAAGGATATGCTTTTTTAAAGCCATGGCTCCCCCTTCGTTATGCGCACAGTCCACCCAAATCTCACTGCCTGGAGGAAAAGCATCTAAAATCGCTCCTTTCAAAGGCTGCAATCGACCTGGCAGATGCGTTTTTGTGATCCCTTTCTTCAAGGCTGCATGGGAAACAGTAAAGGAAGATTGTCCTGATAAGGCGGCTATGGCTGTTTTAGCATTCATTTTTTGATGCGCGCCCTGTAAAGAAAGCTGATCCAAAGGAATAGCCATCAAGGTTTCCAAGATGCGCAAAGTAAAACCGTTGGAGGCCCCATTGTTTTTTTGATGAACTGAAAAAAAGGGGCAATGCAATGCCTTTGCTTTTTTTTGCAAACACAAGCGTGCTTCTTTGGGTTGCCATGCGCTAATACAGGGGATTCCTGATCGAAGAATGCCGGCTTTTGTTGCTGCAATAGAAGAAAGCGATGTGCCTAGCAGGTCGGTATGATCCAAGGAGATGGACGTGAATACAGAGGCGCAAGTGGTCTGCACCACATTGGTTGCATCGAAGGCTCCACCGATGCCAACTTCCATCACCACTACATCTGCTGGATGGTCTTTAAAGGCAAGAAAAGCTGCTGCAGTAAGAGCTTGGAACCATGAAACGCCCTGCTCCCCCTGTTTTTTTTCGCAAAGATCGAGATAATACAAAAGAGCGTCTTCTGAAATAGGGCCATTGGCCAGCCTGATGCGTTCTGTCCATGAAAGCAAATGAGGCGAGGTATAGCGGTGCACGCGCCATCCCATTTCTTCCAGACACGCTGAAATAAACCCAGCCGTTGACCCCTTTCCGTTTGTCCCCGTAATATGAAACAGGGGCGGAAGATGGGCTTGTGGGTTACCTAAGTTCTCCATAAGCTGGCGCATTCCTTCTTGTTTTTTTTCCAACAAAAAGGTTGAATTGTGATGGAAACGCAACAGCATCTCAGCGAAGTTCATCCCAACTATCGATATCGTTTTATCTTAGAATATGATGGATCTGCTTTTGTGGGATGGCAATGGCAAAAAGATCTCCCTTCTGTTCAAGAGGCTTTGCAAAACGCCTGTTTTCGTTTAACCCAAGAACGCCCTACCTTTCATGGAGCAGGACGAACAGATCGAGGAGTTCATGCCTTGGGGCAAGTAGCGCATGCTGATTTTTCTCGATTTTGGTCACTGGATTCTCTGCGTCGTGGCCTTAATTTTTACCTGCATGCACTTCCTTTGCGTGTGCTTTCTGTGGCATCGGTGCCAGATACCTTTGATGCACGCTTCTCGGCCCTTGCACGCGAATATAGCTATGTTATTCTCAATCGTCCCAGCGAAAGTGCCTTTCGAGCGCTTCGTTCTTGGTGGATTCCTCAGCCGCTGGATGTTTCTGCCATGCAAGAAACGGCACTGCTTTTACAAGGAACCCATGATTTTTCAAAATTTAGACACAAAGATTGTCAAGCCCTTTCTCCCATTAAAACGTTAACCCAGCTTTCCATTGCAACAGATCAAGACCTTATCCTAATCGTCGCAAAAGCACCTTCTTTTTTACATCGTCAAGTGCGCCGCATCGTAGGGGCTTTGGTCCAAGTAGCAAAACACAAGTGGACTGCCAAAGATATAAAGAGGTTGCTGGAAGACCCCCATGGCCCTGATTCTGTACCAACTGCTCCATCTCACGGACTTTACTTAAAATACGTTACATATCCTTGCCAAGAACAGGAGCGAAGGGACTCGAACCCCCAACCACTGGTTTTGGAGACCAGTACTCTAGCCAGTTGAGCTACGCTCCTATCCTCTCAACATGCCCGATTTTTCTATTTTAGACAAGATCCACCATGGCCTGATTTCATCTCTTGTTTTTTTTAGAGGCTTACTTGTTCGTTTTGAGCCTGATTTCATCTCTTGTTTTTTTTAGAGGCTTACTTGTTCGTTTTGATTTTATTTTCTTCCAAAAGCTTATCTAAATTTTTCCATGCATTCATACGCTTTCTAAGGTGTATGTTTTTATTTTATTGCAAAATAAAGTAATTGCGGAATGTTTTTTAGTATTATTTATTTCATTGTGTAATGATGTCGTTTTTTACTGGACATATTCCTTATGGTCACACTAGGATGATACAAAGAAGAATGCCCATGAAGCGTTTTGAAAAAGCCTCAATTAACCATTGTGACCATCAACCTAGCAGTAGGCGGATGTGAACGACATCTCAGCACCATTCTCCCTAAGCTTAAAGATTATTGGGACATTCGCGTGCTGGTTTGGGGGCCAGAACTGGGATATTTTGCCCAAGGTCTACAAGATCATGGTATTGCAGTTCTTCCTCTACTCCAGCATCCCTATTGGGAACAGGTTCCAAGCTATGCAAGTTATGCAAAGCATGCAGCCAGAACATGGCGCCTTAACCGATGGCTAGACCACGGCATTACGCACTTTTTTTTATCAGCCCCTTATATTCTTGGAATGCTATCCTCTTGGTGGAAAACAGGCCCTTTTATCATGAGTCGTCGGTCTTTAAATGCCTATCAAACCCAAGGCATTGCCGCCTTAGAACGTATCTTGCATAAGCGATTGACCTTTGCGGTGGGCAATTCTGAACGGGTGGTACAGCAATTACGAGATGAAGGCATTCCAGAAAGCAAGCTTCGTTTGATTTATAATGGCATGGAACCTGAGCGTTTCTATTGCCCCGAGCAGCGTGATTTGACACGCCATGCCTTAGGCATTTCTCCTGAAACAGTGGTAATGATTCATATCGCTAATTTATTTCCTTATAAAGGCCATGAAGACTTATTGCAGGCGATCGCCCGCCTCCCCCCTGAGCTTCCGTTTTGTCTTTTAAGTGTCGGCCGTGATCATCACGGTTTGCAGGCCACTTTGGCATCTCTGGCACAAACGCTAGGGATTGCCAAACGCATCTTTTGGTTAGGCCCGCGTCATGACATTCCCTTGCTCCTTGCAGCGGCAGATATCAGCATTTTGTGTTCTCATCAAGAGGGGTTTTCCAATGTGATTTTGGAAAGCATGTCAGCCTCTCTTCCCCTTGTAGTCACAGATGTTGGAGGCAATGCAGAAGCTGTAAAGCATGAAATCACCGGACTTGTGGTTCCCCCCCATGCCCCCAATGCACTGTCTCTTGCTTTGAAAGGACTGCTAACTTGCCCTGCTCAACGTCAAGAATTTGGCCAAAGAGGGGCCCATCGCATCGCCACCCATTTTTCGCTTTCGACGTGCCTAACCCAATACCAAAATCTATATGAAGCAGCTTATTCTAAAAATTACAAAAAACATATGTATTAACACTTTTTAAATTGCTTTTTTTTAAGATGCAAATACAGAACCAAAATAAGCATAAACTATGAATTTTTTCAAACACACCCCATTAAAGTCCGTTGGCGTTCTTGTATTAACCCTTTTATGGAGCGAGCATGCGCTAGGATCGAGACGTGTCCCAACAGGCGTTCCTGGAAATAAAACTCACGTACCTTCAACGCAACATAAAAGCGCTGGTAGCACCCACCCAAGTTTAAAAAAACCTTCTGAAAAAAGTCATTTAGAAAAAGTTCATACAGAGACAAAAGCATATAACCCGACAGCTAATCACAATAACAACCATGCTCTTACATCTAAAAGCATAGGTATCAATGATGTAAGCACGCAAACTACAAACAACAATCTAACACCCCCACCTCCTCCACCTCCTCCAAACATTGGCAATGGTAGCAACAATCTAATGCCCCCTCCTCCTCCACCTCCTCCAAACATTGGCAATGGTAGCAACAATCTAATGCCCCCTCCTCCTCCACCTCCTCCAAACATTGGCAATGGTAGCAACAATCTAATGCCCCCTCCTCCTCCAC
>CANGUX010000019.1 GCA_947457385.1 Holosporales bacterium | reverse complement strand
CCGTGTTGGTGTAAAATGGGGCGCACGGCGCTTAAGAACGCTTCAAAATGTGCTCCTGCTTCAGGGCATGTTCCGGCTGCATACTCAAAGGGTACCACTGTGTCGCCCTGAAAGATCCAGCTGGCCACCGTGGCCCCCATGTTTGTGGCCTCAGACAAAGACATGGCCCGCGTGACCAAAGACACTTTTCCATCCACCGTTTCCTTCACCTGCACCATCACTTGACCCTTTGCCACTGGAAAATGCTTGTGAATCAAGCGCAAACACACTTTATCTGTCAGCCCAAATTTTTCAGCCACCACAGCCACCGCTGCTGCCACTTTGCTCATGTTCACCGACTTGATTTGCTCAGCCTGAGCTTCTACTTGTGGCAGCCCATTATAAGTCTTGTCATAATTGGCCTGCACCCCACTTAGCCCTAAGCCCATCAACACCATCCATAATGCAATTTTTTTCATGCCCCTCTCCTGACTGATTTTCCACCAAATTTTACCCTTCTTTAACCCCTCATACAACCCAAGCATTCCAATGCATACAGGGGCGCACCATAGCTTTCCTGCCTCTTTGATAGACATCATCCTTCAAAATCGATAAACTTTTCGGAGAGCATCCTTTGATTTTTTAGTGCTATGGTTTTAAAATCTGCAAATCATGGTTCTCATTTTAATCATGGCAATAAAAAGACAAAACGTGCCCATCGTTGGAGTGCCGAAGATGCCCCTTGGAAAAGCTCTCCCCTCAGTCGTTTGTTGCCCAATGGTGTAACGCTTGCAGCTTTATGCATGGGACTGACAGCCATCCGATTTGCCTTTCTAACCCAATGGCAAGCCGCAACAGCAAGTGTCCTTATTGCAGGATTTTTAGATGGACTAGATGGTCGGCTTGCTCGATATCTAAGGAGCAGCTCTGAATTTGGGGCAGAATTGGATTCTTTGGCTGATTTCATCAATTTTGGAGCCGCCCCTGCCCTTATTGTGTATTTTTTTTCTTTACATCATCTGGGCAACATCGGATGGGGATGCAGTCTGTTTTTTGCGGCTTGTATGGCCTTGCGTTTAGCGCGATTCAATATAATGCGCCTCCACCCCTCTGATTCTGAACCCTCTTCTCTTTTTTCCGTGGGCATGCCTGCCCCTGCAGGGGCTCTTGTTACGTTATCGCCTATGGTGGCTCTGTTTGTATTTGAAAGCGTTCCCACATGGATCTTTGCAAGTATGATTTTATTTAGCGCTTCTATGATGGTCAGCCGTTACCCTACTTTTCTTATTAATAAAATAATCATCCCTTCATGCTATCGCAATTATGTCATTTTAGGAGCTTTGGCTTTTATCACCAGCTTGATTACAGCTCCATGGGAAACCCTTTTGTTTGTCGTTATTTTATACGTTGGAACGCTTCCTTTAAGTGGGGTTATGTATCGCAAAAGGTCTCAACCTTCATCTAAAAAATTTTAGTGTTTCCTATGCAAATTGATACAAACAGGAAATGAGAGTTATCCACACTTTTCTATGGACCATCAAAAAAAACTTGGGCCATACTCTTTTTTTATGTTCTCTTGCACTTGCAGGATGTGGCATTCCCAAGAACCCCAATAACCCAGAAGAAGTGATCTTAGATCCTTTTGAAGATGTAAATCGACTCATATTTTCTTTTAATCGATACTTAGATGATTATCTCTTATTTCCTTATCTGACAGCTTATTACACTTTTTTCCCTCCATTTATGATCAAAAGCATCAACAATGTGTTGGAAAATATTTCTGAAACCACCAGCATAGTCAATGCGTTCCTCCAATTTAAAGGGGATGCACTTTTAGTGCATACGGCGCGATTGCTCTTGAATACGACGTTTGGTGTCGTCGGTATTTTTGATGTTGCCACCGAACTTGGGCTGAAAGCAAAACCTGAAACCTTTACCGATACCTTTAAAAAAGTCGCACACATGCCACCTGGTTTTTATTTTGTTCTGCCTGTTTTAGGTCCAGCAACGGCACGCAGCTTGTTAGATCTTGCCGCAGATTATAGTATCCCATTCCCCCCTTCTCGTCCCTCTTGGATAAAATCTATGTATTACGCATTGGATTATAGCAATGTTCGCTTAACCTATATGGAACTACAAAAACATCTTTACAATACTTCGTCTGATCCTTATGCAGCAGTGCGTAGATCCTATTATGAAGCCTATGATGATCTCCCTACTGTGCCTTCATCTAACCAAGCCAAAGAGACCATGGAAGAAGATCTTTTTTCAGATGCAGAGTCCACGCAAGAAACGATGAAATCCCTTGAAAAACCAAAGAAAAAAGCTGCCCAAAGCCCTTTGCAACACAAGGATCCTGAGGATGGAGAAGACCCCACAGAAGAGGAAGGACGTGTTCCTGGGATAGAAGAGGACGCATTTTTCGAGTAGAATCATGATAATACATTATACGAATCCATAGAGTTTCATGAGCATAACACGGATAGTTTTGTTTAGTATGTTAGTGTTTTTAGGAACAGCACATGCATCGCCCAAAGAGGACTCGCAAGATCATTCAAAAATTCCTTCAAGTGCCCTTGAACAGCTTGTAAAACAGATGAACCAAGAAACCATTGCGGTGGCTTCTTCAGATGCCGATAAAGAAGTAAAATTAGAAAAAATTTTCAAACAATACTTTCATGTTCCTGCCATTGCAAAACATGTTTTAAGTGAAGGATGGAAAGTCTTTACGCCAACGCAACGCACAGAATATCTAAAGCTCTTTTTAGTTAATGTCACTCGCGCTTACCTTTCCTTTCTTGACTCTTTTCGCGACCCCTTAACCATCTTAAAAACAGTGCCTATTCAAGGAAAGAAAAACGCCTACACCTTATTTTGCAATGTAAAAAACACGCATAACAAAAAAGAAATTGATCTTAGATTTACTCTTTTTAATGGAAAAATCATTGATGTCTTTGTGGAAAAGGCCAGTCTCGTCGAGGGTTTAAAACGAGATTATCGAGATCGCTATCGAAAAGCAGGCAAAGATCCAGTGCAGTTTCTAAAAAACATGGCGATAGGGCATTCATCTTAATAGAGTAAGGGAAAATAGCAGGGGGCATGCATGATTCGAATGGCTTTTGTGCATCCAGAAATTCCCCAAAATGTAGGAGCCTTAATCCGCTTAAGCGCGTGTTGGAATGTCCCACTAGATCTTATAGAGCCCTTTTCTTTTGTATGGGATCTTCGTCGATTAAAACAAACGGCTCTGGATTATGCCCTTTATGCACCCATTACACGTTATACATCATGGAATCATTATCTTTTGCGTTGGCCGAAACAACGCAAGATTTTTTTAATTCCACGGCAAGGTGTGGCCTTTTCTGAGTTTGTTTTTTTACCCACAGATACCCTTATGCTGGGTTCTGAACATGCAGGATTTACCTCTGAAATCCTGCAAAACATAAAGAGCTCACCCCATGCACATTGCGTGTACATTCCGCTTTGTACGCATACGCGTTCTTTAAATGTGACCATGGCTGCAGCCATCGTTCTGTCAGAAGCCTTGAGGCAAACGCAACAATGGCCTTCTTGAAAGGCTGTTAGCGAAATATAGATAGCAGCAACGGCTTATTCAATACAATGTATACTCTACAAAACATCCTATCTAATGCCATTCTATGTTGTTTAGCCTTGCGCAGATCATGTCTTATGAGGGAGTGCTGGATGGCGCTATTTTCTCTATTTTTCAAAAGCTTCTTATCCAGCTGTATCCTGTCTCTAAACCCATGATGACCATGCCTTTTGTATAGTCCTTAATGATCCTGATTTTTTCTATAAATGGGACTATGCCTGCCAGCACAACGTATACTAAGTAGCCTGCTTTAAAGCATGGGCCTTCTATGGATAATCCCTAATGCATTAAGAAAGCATGACTTTTAAAGATTAGAATGCTACGTTACATTAAGGTGGTTTTAAAGCAAGCATACTCTAATGGACTGTTCCGTTTTATATGGCATAGGGGGAGGAGCCCTTCCCAAGGACATACTTAGTAACCAAGCGTTAGCTGAACGCTTCCACCTGGAAACCTCTGATGAGTGGATTGTAACGCGCACAGGGATCCAACAACGTTATTTGGTTGCGCCCCACGAGCACACCTCAGACCTGGCCATTCAAGCTGCAAAGATGGCGCTTCTCAACGCTTCTTTAGATCCAGAAGATTTGGATTTTATTCTTTTAGCAACTTCTACGCCCGATCATCGATTCCCGCCTACAGCTGTGCTTGTGCAAGAAGCCATAGGCGCAAAGAAAGCCCTTTCTTTTGATATGAATGCAGCATGCAGTGGGTTTTTATTTGCCGTTTCTATGGCAGACTCATACTTACGCGGGCAGAACAAGCGTTTTGCTCTGATCATTGGGGCCGATACACTTTCTCGCATGATCGATTGGTCTGATCGCACAACCGCCGTCTTGTTTGGGGATGGGGCAGGTGCAATCCTCTTGAAAAGAGAAGCCTGCAGAGAACCCAAACGTGGTCTCTTGCACACGTGCACTTTTTTTAGTCGTGGCTATGAACATCTTTATATTTCTGAAAATCACAATACATGCGCCATAAAAATGGATGGACGCGAAGTGTTTCGTCAGGCGGTATCAGGGTTGGAAAAAATCACACGCCAACTGATGCTGGAAACCCACATAAGCACAGAAGATATCCACTGGATTATTCCCCATCAAGCCAATAAACGGATCCTAGAAACCGTAGCACACAAATTAAACATTCCTTTTTCAAAAATTTTATATACAGGAGATCAACACGCCAATACCTCTGCAGCTTCCATTCCCTTAGCCCTTTGGGAGGGATGGAAAAAAGGACTTTTAAAGGAGGGACAGCTGGTCGTTTTGCAAGCCTTTGGTGCAGGATTTACCGGAGGAGCCTCGCTCTTGCGTTTATGATGTGGATGCCGTATGCATGCATGATGAAATCATGGGGTTGATAGTCAGAAATTACAAAAAAGAATGCATCATAAAATGCCAAGTGCGTGGGGGATGAGCTGCGAGCAAAACGCCATAAGCGTGCCCAGAAAATGCTGGCCTATGGGTTGATTTTGCCCCCAATGGTCTAGAAACCTTTTACAGCTTGGCCTGTGCGTTAAACATCCAATGTATCGCAAAGCACAACCCTCTCAGAGTTATTGCAATATTTAAAGTTTTCCTCCATGGTTTTAGAGTTCGGGTCAGGTGACATACCCGACCTTATTTGGGGTATAGTCCTTCGTCTCTAATCCAAAAATGGGATGAATTGATGCATTTTTTATATTTCTAAAAAATAAATATATGCATTCAAAATATAATGGATCTAATTTTAAAAATTATTCCCAGTGTTTCTAATGGATGCTGATGAGTGCTAGGAATGACCAAACACGTCATACAGGCATTGGGTGCGCCAGCGATGGCGGTAGCGTTCTCTTTGAGGTTCCAACCTGGAATAATGGTGTTTATCTTGGCACAACCTGCACGAGGCTTTGGGCCCTCGCTTTTTCCTTGACTTCCATCAACATCGCTTGATTGCCCATGGTTTGGCCCGATGTTGGCAGCAACGCCACTGAAAGCGTGTTCAACACCCCGTGTTGTTCTAAAATGGGGCGTACTGCGATTAAAAACGGCTCAAAATGAGTATTGGCATACTTAAAGAGCACAACCTTGTCCCCTGAAAAAGCCAACTGGCCACTATAGTGCCCATCTTTGTTGCATTTTCCATAGACATTGCTTGTGATTACCAAAGACACTTTGCCATCTCACTTGGCCCAATGTCGCCGGAAAAAGCCTATGAATCAACCGCAAACACACTTTGTCCATCAGCCCAAATGTTTCAGAAACCACAGCCACTGCCGCTGCCACTTTGCTCATGTTCAAGGACATCACTTTTTTTACCTGAGCTTCTGCTTTTGGCAGCCTGTTATAAAAGTCTTTTCATAACTGGCCTGAACTGCACTCAGCCCTAACTTCATCAGCAAATTACGATTCCAATGCTCTTCACTTATCCCTCTTGACTGATTTTCAAGCAAATCTTACCCTTCACCCCTACACAACCCATTTATGCCATCCCAAAGAGAGTGAGTAATTTTTACATAGTCATCATTTTTCAAAATCCATAAAGCTTAAAAAAAATAGGAAAAAAATAGCATAAAACAGAATTAAATGCTAACGTCATACATTTTGTTTTGGAACTTATTGCCCTTTATAGTGTTCTCCCCTAACTACATCAAGCCAACTTTCTTAGGGCTCTAAGTGTTCCAAGAAGAACTGTTAGAGAGAACGTCAAAATGACCTTGCACGATGGCGGGAAGATAATGGGTTATTTTTTCCACAGGCCAATCCCACCAGGCCAATGCTAAAAGAAATGCGATTTTTTCCTCTTCAAAGCGCTTGCGAATCAAGGTAGCAGGATTTCCCCCAACAATAGAATAGGGGGCAACATCCCGAGTCACCAATGCATTGGTCCCGATGACAGATCCATGGCCTATGGTGACACCAGAAAGGATGGTTGCAGAATTGCCTATCCACACATCATGTCCTATGACGGTATCTCCTTTTTGTTCCCAATGGGCAGGCGTCTCGGCCCAAGAGCCTCCAAAAATCTGAAAAGGAAACGTAGAAATCCCCTTGCCCAAATGATTTCCTCCATTCATCAAAAAACGAGCGCCTGTAGAAATCTGGCAAAATTTTCCAATTCTTAAACAATCTGTGTTGAAATTAAACAAATAAAGCACATTTTTTATAAAATTGTGCACATCTTCAGGATCATCGTAATAGGTGTATTCCCCCACAATAATCTGTGGATCAGATAGGATGTTTTGCAAAAAACACAACCGCTTGGTCCCTGCTATGGGATACATGACCCCAGGATCTGGGATTTTTTTAGTCATGATGATTTTTCGGTGCGGCTCCAAAAATAAGAGTGGCATTGGTCCCGCCAAAGCCAAACGAGTTGGAAAGACTTGCTTGTAAATCTCCAACATCTTGCGCGACGTATGGAACCAAATCGAGATGCGTTTCTTCTGGATGATCTAAATTCAAAGTAGCAGGAATTTTACCATGCATATGCGCTAAAAGACAAAGAATAGCCTCAACACTGCCTGCAGCCCCTAACAAATGTCCCATGGAAGATTTTGTAGATGAAACACGAAGAGGGTCTTTTTTCCTCTCATGGCTGCTAAAGAGACGTTCAATGGCACGTAACTCTGCCAGATCTCCTGCTGGGGTAGAAGTGCCATGCGCATTAACATAGCCGATAGCTTCTGGGGTTAATCCTGCATTTTTAAGAGCCATCTTCATGCAACGATAGGCACCATCCCCATGTTCATGGGGTGCGACAATATGATGTGCATCGCTAGAAAGTCCATAGCCTAACAGCTCTCCATAAATCGGAGCCCCCCGCTCTAGGGCATGCTCTAAACGCTCTAATACAACAATCCCGGCCCCCTCCCCTATGACAAATCCATCGCGATCCCGATCAAAAGGACGAGAGGCTCTTGTGGGATCCTCATTAAAATGAGTGGATAAGGCTTTCATGGCTGAAAATCCAGCAAGCCCCATAGGACAAATAGCAGCTTCTGCACCCCCAGCAACCATCACGTCCACAATGCCTCTGCGAATCATCTCTGCCGCTTCACCAATGGCATGTGCCCCCGATGAACACGCAGATACCACAGCAAGACTCGGCCCAGTAAGCCCATATCGAACAGATATATGACCAGAAAGCAGATTAATCAAAGAAGATGGCACGAAAAAAGGACTGACTCTTCCAGGCCCACGCGTATACAAAGTAATAGATGATTGTTCAATTTCGGGAAGACCCCCAATGCCTGATCCGATCAAAACACCTGTACGCTCTGCATCAAAAGAATCTTCGGGCCATCGTGCATCCTGAAGCGCAATAGCAGCAGCTGAAACGCCAAGCAAAATAAAACGATCCATTTTTTTCTGCTCTTTAGAAGAAACCCACTGAGAGAAAAAATCTGGCCCCTCTAAAACTTGGCCTGCAACCTTGGAAGAAAACCCTTCTACATCAAAGCGTTCTACAGGCGTAATACCGCTCTCCCCTGCAATTAAACGCTCCCATACCCGTTCAACTTGGCATCCCAAAGGCGTAATCAGCCCCATTCCTGTAACCACGATGCGCATTTAAGCAGAAACGCTTTTTCCGCAATGAGCCTGGACATAGCCGAGGACATCTTGGACAGTTTTAAGTTTTTCTGCATCCGAATCTGTAATAGAAATGCCTAATTCTTCCTCTAAAGCCATGACCAATTCCACAGTATCTAGGCTATCTGCCCCTAGATCCTCAGCGATCTTAGCCTCTGGCACGACAAGATTTTTTTCAACCCCAAGATTATCAGCGATGGTCTTAATGACGCGCTCTAACAGGTCCTTATCGCTTATCATTTTCAATCCTTTGTTAAGAGAATTAAAGGGTTAATAACGCAAAAAAGCAATTCTTCACGGAATAACCCCAACATCTTTAATTAGATTAACCTATTCTTTCTTATCCTCCTAGAGGGCACAAGAAAATCCAATTTTTGAAAGCCAACGTTCATCATTCTGGTAAAAATCACGCAGATCTTCGATGCCATATTTTAACATAGCCATGCGTTCAACCCCCATACCAAAGGCAAATCCTTGCACCTTTTCTGGATCTAATCCACATTCAATCAAGACCTTAGGGTGTACCATGCCACACCCTAGAACTTCCAGCCATTCATCGCCTTCCCCTAAAATAAGCGTTCCCTTATGGCGCCGACATAGAATATCGACTTCTGCTGAAGGGGTTGTGAAGGGGAAAAAACTAGGACGAAACCGAATCGGTATCTTTTTCCCGAAAAAAAGATCTAAAAAAGTTTCTAAAGTATGTTTCAACTGCCCCATATGCACTTCTTCTCCTACCACCAAACCCTCTATTTGATGAAACATGGGGGAGTGCGTTCGATCATGGTCTGAGCGATAGACACGCCCAGGAGCCACAATCTGCAAAGGCACTTCCTCAGATTGTAGCGTACGAATCTGCACTGGAGAGGTCTGTGTGCGCAACAAATAGGGAACAGTTTCAAAATAAAACGTATCCTGTGATGTCCGTGATGGATGATCTTTTCCAACATTAAGGGCATCAAAATTGTAATATTCTTTTTCTATCTCTGGCCCTGTTCGCACTGAAAATCCCATGCCTAAAAAAAGGTCAACGGCTTCTTGCATGGCAAACATAAGCGGATGAAATCGCCCTTCTCTTTGAAAAGAAGGAGGAAATGTTACATCTATTTTTTCTTCTGAAAGACGGATCTCCCATGCCTGAATTTCCAGCTCGTTTTGTCTTTTCCTCAGTGCAGCCAATGCCTTTTTCTTTAAAGTATTTAAACGCTCCCCTTCGATTTTGCGTGCTTCGGGAGGCAATGAGGCCAGTGCACGCAACGCAGAAGAAAGAGCGCCTTGTTTTCCAAATGCATTGGTTTTAATGGCGGCTAACGTTTCTATAGACGATGCTTTTTGTATTTCTAAAATAAGTGTGTCCATATTATAACTCATCCATGATATTCATGCATTTTCGCATACTTTCACCGCACAGGCCAGCGAAAGACACGAGATAATACAAACCCAAACAAAGGAACGATCATAGATCCCAATAAGAACGTAAGGTTTGTCGTCACAATAATGCCGACACAAAACACCATGCCAACGGCGATACATCCCCATAAAAAAAGACTTGATGGAATTTTTTTTGTTCTCATCAGTTGGATTAAAGATAAGGCTCCCATCATATAAATAAGAATAAACAACACCGTAGAAAAATTGATCAACGCATTGATTTGTTCGTGAACGGACTTGCTCATTAATAAAATCATCCCAATGAACAAACACACGCTTGTGATGACAATGCCAACCACGGGACTTTCAGATCGGTTAAGGATGCCAAAAAAAGGAGGAAAAAGTTTTTCTCTTGCAGCAATCATGGCGATTTGTCCAGATGCCAATAACCATGAGTTTAACGTCCCCAATGTCATGACAAAAATAAGGAGCGAAATGGCTTTTCCGCACCAAGCTCCCCCTGTCATTTTTGTCAGAAGCATGCCATACAAAGTCGGGGAGGTCTTGATAATCTCTTGAGGAAAAACCGCCATGATGGCTAGCGTGTTTAACACATAAATGCCCAACACAATGATGGTGCCCCAAAACAGCGCGCGTGGCACCACGGTCATGGCATTTTTGACACAATTGGTCATGGTCGTACCGGCTTCCAGACCTACAAACCCCCAAAAGGTAAGCAAACTCGCAGCATTGATGGAAGCCATGGGAGACAGCTCAGAAACCGATGTGAGAAGATGGTCACTCTTCCAGTGCTTTATGCTAAAAAGAGGAATTAAAATCATGGGTGCAACTTTTAGAATGGAAAATAAAATCTCTCCAACGCCAGAAAGCATGGCGCCTCTCAAATTAAGGGCTGCAATGGAAAATAAAATAGTGCCCTGCAGTCCCAAGCGTCCTAAACTGCCCAAATCACCCACAAAATATTCGATAGACGAGGTCGTTAACAATAAGACCGTTAAGGAACTAATCCAAGAAATGGCCCAATAAGACCACCCTGTGTAAAAAGCAGCGCGTTTGCCAAAAGCCTCATCCACATACACATGGGGCCCCCCCATACGTGTACTGTGTTGGGCTAAGACAGAAAAAATTTGGCATAAGGCCAAAGCACCTCCCCCTGAAAGCCCCCAACTTAAAAGACTCCATATACCATACGGGGCCAATTGGCTGGGTAGCAAAAAAATAGCCGAACCCAATTGGGTTCCAATCACCATGGCCACAACAGAAAAAAATCCCAACTCACGTCTGTTTTTCATTGCATTTTCCTTGCTTTTTTTCTCTATGTTGTATTGTCTCAAACTATTGCTTTTTAGATCTACTTAATCCCATGGGAAAATTTTGAAGCCTCATGTGCTCCCTCTCTTAAGGCCATCACGGCTTCCTTTGGGGAAGAAGCTGAAAAAAGAAAACTTCCTGAAACGAGCAATGCCGCCCCCGCAACCTGTTTAGCGGTCAATGGGGTAATCCCTCCATCAACCCAAACCGGAATGGGTGGAAGCTTGGAACGCACAGTCTGTAAACGGGATGAGGTTTGAGGTAAAAAAGACTGTCCACCCATACCAGGTTTCACAGACATCAGCGTGATACAATCGCATAGTGACCACCAAAGAGAAGGCCATGACATAAAATCATCTAGAGGGGAAATGGCCAATCCGGCTTGGCAGCCAGCAGCCTTAATACGCTGCAACACCCCTTCAGGATTAGAAGAGGTTTTGGGATGAAAGGTAATGCTTTGGGCCCCAGCGCGAATGTAGGGTAACACCTGGGGCTCTTCGACCATCAAGTGCACATCCATGGGAAGAGAGCTCCACAAACGTAATGCTTCTAAAACCCAAGCCCCCCAAGTGATTTGTGGGACATAATGTCCATCCATGACATCGATATGCAGGCGATCTACTCCCGCTTCTTCCATCCGCTTTGCCTCTTGGCCCAATTGCGCTCTGTCTGCAGCAAGGAGCGATGCGCTTATTAAAGCCCTCATTGTCTTTCCTCTTTAGCGCTGATAGGATCCCTTCAAAATGCCGTAAACCAACCAAAGCGCCATAATACTTTTAACCACATCGCCCAATATAAAAGGAAGCCCCCCTAAATGCCAGGCTTTTATGCCGCTGCCCAAAAGAAATGCTAATTGCGCCCATCCCATAGCCAAAATAAGCCCCCCTCCGAAAGAGGCAATCAAAAATAGACGAAAAAACGAAGTTCCCCAGCGCATAAAAAGCGCTGACATGATAGGAGTCGCCACTAAAAAGCCCCAAAGATATCCTCCAGTGGGCCCAAAAAATGCCCCAGGATGTGATGAAAGATTGGCAAAAACCGGGCATCCCATCACGCCTAACGTAAGCCAACACTGCACAGCAAGAAAGGATTGCCAAGGAGACAAACACAAAGCAATGACCTTAAGGGCAAAGGTCTGCATGGTCATAGGGACAGGAATAAATGGAAAAGCGATCTGTGAGCAAACAAAAAGAAGCAAAGTCCCTGCAGCAATATTCCTACTCTTTTTTAAGGAAAAAGCATTCAAAAATGAAGATGTTTTGTTCAAATGTAACATAAAAAATGCACGTTCAGCATGGCATAAAAATAGTATTCCCTAAAATCAAGGGCATCACAAGATCATATTCTGTTGAAGGATGCATGCCTATGGCAGGTTGCATCCGATAAAGAACCACCTAAGACCTACACTTATGCCATGAAAAGGAGAAGCTAAAATGGACTCCACTCTAAAAATCCTCGGCAAAGAAAAAGGGGCTAAAAAAACAGCCTCAACTCTTTAGAATGCCTGTATCACCACTCACCCCATTGTACGAACTACACTAAGCTTTAAGGTATCAAACTTTTTCGGAGTCTAGGTTATAAAGCTCTTTTAATGATGCCAATTCCATTTTTATTTAAAGAAATGGGGCAGACCCTTTGCGCTTTTTACGCTGATCTTCTTTCGTGCATGCATTTTTTTCAATCCATCTCATGGATTCATAAGGCGCAATTTAACCAATCTTATGTCTTGGAGTGTTTTCATCGTTAAAGGATTAAAGCAAGGGAACAATGCGGTATCCTGCCCTTAAAATGGCTTGAATCATTCCTTCCAAAGCTAAAACCGTATTTTCATGAATGTCATGCATTAAAATAATGGCCCCAGGCTTCAGTTCTGAAAGCACTCTTTTTTGCATGCGCGCAGGAGAAGGCTTTTTCCAGTCCAACGTATCAATAGACCATAAAACAGTATCCATGCCCAATGTGGTTGCAAGACCTTGAATCGATGCATTTGTAGCCCCATAAGGTGGACGGAAAAAAGAAATTTTTTCCTGGTATGGGGTTAAAAGAGCATTGGTAAGGTTTAGTTCTTCTTGTTGCGCGCTAGAAGACAACTTAGGTAAAGATCGATGGCTATAGGCATGGTTAGCCAAAACATGCCCCTCTTCTACAATGGCTTTAAGCAAGTGAGGAGCCCTCTTAGCACAACTTCCTAAGACAAAAAATGTGGCAGGGACATGATACTTTTTTAGTATGGCAAGAATTTTAGGTGTATACTTTAAGGAAGGCCCATCATCAAACGTAAGGGCCACACACTTGTCCCGATGATCGGGTAAGCGACTGATGGTTTTCGCCTCTATAGACCCGAATAAACACCCCAAAAAGAGAACACTTGATTTCAACTTGAACCTCATGCGTCTCTATCGTCTAAGGCATTTCAAATAAAGAATAGCGTAATCATCAATGAAAATCAAGAATTTTTACACCTCTAAGCCATTTTTTGAAAGATCTTTTGCTCTAGGAAAAAGACGTACTGTCATGGTTTTTTCTTCACCTTCGCAATTCCAATGCAAGCGTATGGGCTCTTCCATGGTCATGGATTCAACCTTGGCATCATACAAAGAGGCTAGCCCTAATGCACCACAATGCCCTCCCATATGTCCCCATTTTTCTTCATTGTTTTTCAATTCTGTCCCCACCATAGGAAAAGATCCTGAAAGACAGAGCATCCCATAAGGATGTTTTCTCACTTCCCCTCGATAATACGTACGGGCCATCAGTTCTTGACCCACATAGCATCCTTTTTTCCAAGAGATCGCATGCTGCTCCTCATAACCATACTCTAAAATAATGGATTGATGAGCCACCAAATCATAGGCTCCCTCAGCCAAAACGTGTTTAAGACGCTCATCATGATAGGTTTCTTCCTTTTTTAACACAAAGGAAGCCTCTGGGATCCCATCTATCTGGGCTTGATTAAGCAAAGCGCGCCACCCCATGGCAGAACTGCGTGGATCAGGGATAACAATCCCCGTGCATTCTAACTTTAATGCTTGAGGGTTAAGAGAGGTACAAAAAATAGAGAAAACGTCCAGGTCTTCCTTCTTGCATTCCACCTCGTGAAGGGGCATGAGTTCTTTAAAGAAGGCGGTTACATCTGGAACGTGCTTTAAATCCATATCCAAAAAAAGGAGTTCTTTTCCTTTTCTTTCTTGAGAGATAATAAAAAAATCAGCAAGAAAACGCCCTTTTCGCGTTAACATGGCAGAAAAAAGAGGCCCAGGTTGATTCAGGTCTTGGGTGACTAAACCTTGTAAAAAAGATCTTGCTTCTGGACCCGAAAGAGAAAGAACACAACGAGAAGGCAGAGGAATCCAATACTTCATCCTACTCCCTCCCACTATTGGCCTAAAAAACATGCACGCCTGAGAAGATTCGAACTCCTAACCCTCAGATCCGTAGT
>CANGUX010000018.1 GCA_947457385.1 Holosporales bacterium | reverse complement strand
TTTCAGAAGAAATTCCTGCTCACTTTCAAATCCCGGCCCAAGAACAACTCTTGACCTTAGCGCAAAAAGAGCTATCGCCCTTGTTGCAAGTGGGTTCTATGGAAGCCCATGTCACGCCAAGGCGTCTTAGCTTGATGTTATGGGATGTTTCCTGTGGTCAAGGAGGGGTTTTAGAAAAAAAAGGGCCTGCTGTGCTTGCAGGGCCAGAGGCATTTGAAGGATTTTGTCGTAAATGGGGCTGCGCGCCAGAAGATTGTTTTCAACAGGAAACCCCAAAAGGTGCGGTTTGGATCGCCAAGCTCTCTCAAGCGGAGATCCCCATAGAAGTGCATTTGGAAGCCCTATGCCGAAAAATTCTAGACGTCTTTTATTGGCCCAAACGCATGCGATACACCACGGCAGAGGGAACGGCTTCTTGGGTGCGTCCGCTTCGAGGTCTTGTGTGTCTTTATGGCAACACCCCTCTTGTATGGCATTGGAAGGGCTTATCCAGTGGGGCACTTACCCTAGGGCATCGCTTTGCTCCCAATCCTGTGATAGCCCTATTTTGTCCTAAAACCTACGAGAAACAGCTCAAAGAAAGCTTTGTCCTTTTACGCCACGCGGATCGATGTGAACGCATTCGAAGTGATCTAGCGGAATTAAGCGCTCTTTGCGACGCCGTTGTGCCCACAGAAATGGAGGATTTGATCGCAGAAAATGCGGGGCTGACCGAGTGGCCTACAGGTGTCTTAGGCCAATTTGATCCTCGCTTTCTTGCACTTCCTGCCCCAGTGATCATGGAAACCCTTAAAATCCATCAACGGTGTTTCCCCTTGGTAGATCGCACCCATGGCGTCCTTATGCCCCATTTTATAGGGATTTTAAACTGCATCTCAGAAAACAAAGATCAAACCTCCATGCGTCAAGGCATGGAGCGGGTCATCCACGCTCGCCTTTCGGATGCTTTGTTTTTTTGGACACAAGACTGTAAACTTCCCCTAGAATCACAAGTTCAGACCTTAAAAGATCGTTCTTTTTTCCAAGGACTCGGCTCTATCTATGACAAAACAGAACGCATGGGCTCTGTCGCAAAACAAATAGCCAACAAAGCCAAGGTTTCTTCCGCTCTTTTGAAAGAAGCCATTGAGCGTTCTAAATTAGATCTAACGACAGGCATGGTAGGAGAATTTCCTGCCCTACAAGGCGTCATGGGCAAATATTACACCTTGGAAAAAGAAGCCCATAGGCCTCATGTTGCCGAAATTGCGCAGTCTTTAGAAGATCAATATTGGCCCCAACGCACTCTGTATTCCAAGGGCCCCTCTCCGCTCGGATCTTTGTTGGGTCTATTGGATCGATTGGATACGCTTGTGGGGTTCTTTTCCCTCCAAATCATCCCTTCTGGATCTAAGGATCCTATGGGCTTACGCAGAGCAGCAACAAACGTTGTAAAAAGCTGTCTTTTTTCTAAATGGGATTTTTCTCCCTTAGAACTGATCCCGCTTTGTCTAGCGGCTTATCATAGACAGGGCTTTCTTTTAGAATCCAAGACAATAGATGCATTGCCTTTTTTCCTATGGGAACGTTTTCGAACGCTTCTGGAAGAAACCGGTATGGGTTCTCATTTTATTTCGGCTATTTATGCCTCAAAACACGCTCAAGAAAGTTTTTCTGCGTTAGAACAGCGCATAAAGCACTTGGCTAAAACCATAGCCTCTCCTGAAGGTCAAGCGTTTCTTGCTGCTTATCGACGCGTCCATTCCATCTGTTTGCAGCACAGCACGGATCCTTATGTTTTTGACCCCAGTGCCATGGTGATGCCCCAAGAAAGAGCACTCCTTCATCAAGTGGTAGATGATCCCTCAGTGCTTGCCATTGCATCGTGGACAGCGTCCCTAAATGGATTTTTGGATGAGATCAAAGTCACAGAAGCCCCCCATCAGGCTTTACGTCTTGGCCTGTTGCAAGAAGTGCTAAAAACCCTGCATAGCTTGGGGGATCTATCTGTTTTATTGTAATTTTTTAGGGCTTAATAAAGGAAGAAATAGGAAGGACAATTTCTACCACTTTAGGCGAAGGTGGGATCGCATAAAAAGCAATCAACACACCTACAATACACAACAAAATAAACCCTAACGGAATAAACACTCTAGGTGCAGAACGAATTCGATGAAGCATGTTTCCAGCCCCCCTCTTACGTTAAATGGCGTCTTCTGCTAGAATAGCAGAGAGTCGATAAACTGCAAGAAAAGGGAGTCTTATGGCTAGTCATGATCTCGCCCATTTTTACGTTCCTCGGCCTGTCGCCCTTGTGGGAATGATGGGAGCAGGAAAAAGCACCATCGGCAGCCGCCTGGCCAAACGCCTTGCTAAACCCTTTCTAGATTCCGATCAAGAGGTCGAGCGCGCAGCGGGAGGCTATAGCGTTGCTGAAATCTATGAAATGTGGGGTGAGCGAGCCTTTAAAGAAGCAGAATACAAAGTGATCGAGCGTTTGCTTAAGACTGAGCCTGTTCATGTGCTTTCTACAGGAGAAGGCGCTTTTATCGAACCTTCGACGCGTTCTTTATTGCAAGATCAGACCATTACCGTATGGTTGAAATCCGATCTTAAAACTTTAGCTTCTCGTGTACAGCGCAAAGCACGCCCTCAATTGATGGATGGGAATACCGAAGAAATTTTAGAAGGGTTTGTTCAACAACGCTATCCTATTTATCAAACATCGGATATTTGCGTGAATAGCGATGATGAATTTTATCAGGATGCAGTAGATAGAATTTTAGTAGCTTTGAAAGAGTTTTTATATCCCACTTGATCACCGGCATCTTTTTCTATGAGCGCTCTGATGGGCCCCTTGTTTTTTTGTATGGTTCTTTTGTCTTTATGGCAGATTGGAATGCATTGCAAAAAAAGCCACCTTTCTTGGTAAAAAAGTGCTTCTATCGCATCCCCTCTCTGGCTTCAAGAAAGAGCCTCATGAAGCCTCTGTTGCTTGGGTAGTGCTAAAGATTTAGGCCTTAGATCGTAATTTTGTCTTTTGCAGCATACAAAAGATTTGCTAAACATGCATAGATGCAGAAAGAAAGCCCATCATAACCCTATCCGTTTGTGCGTTTTGTTTTTTCTAACCATAGTAGAAATGCTTCTTAAAGGAACACCTTTTTATGATTTTGCAAGCACTAAAACAACAAGGAGCTTTAGAGCTCATAGCTTAGATGCAGGTTATGGTAAAATCATAGAAACAGGTGTGACAGACATGATTAAAAGACGATGAGCCTTAGCCTAAATATGCCAAGGCCCTAAAGATAGGGCTTCGAGCTATTTCGCCTGGCCTAATGCTTTACGAATCTCCAAAGATTACGAAATGACTTTCATCATCAATCAAAAAAACAGCATAATCTCACACTCCATGCTTCTGTTTAAACAACTGCACCTAAAGTGTGCAGATTGAATTTCTCATAGCCATAAAATAATTTAGGCATGCAATGTTTTGAACCTATAATAAGTGCTTTTCTAGCGCTAACTTAAACATACCATCCTTAAACATCGGCATTGCTTTGCACCTATAGATACAAATTTCAATTGAGCAAAATTTATTATAGTTAATGAGGCAATCAGTATCCTATATAAGATGTAGCATATTGAATCATTCAATTCCTTAAGTTTTAAAAATCTGGATGTGTTGCCTAACCCATCGTTTCATATTGGCCAAGAATTGCTGTACCAGATTTATGGGTTCTTGAGCTCTTTTTCACCGATGAAACGTTGTATTATCTATAACGAAAGATCATGGATATATAGGGTGTAGGTTGCATGAGAGTTTTTAAAGAAGCAAAACATAGCGTCAAATAGAGCATTGAAATTTATCTATTGGATTCAATCCATGGTTTTTGCTTGCAATGAGGATCATGACGTATTTCTGTTGCTCTCACTTTCTTCCTTGCCACATAGTTCCTTTAATCTCTTCAGTCTATTTGCCGTCCCGTACTGATTTTCTCTCTATCCATAAAATGGATGGAGCATTTCTTTATATCTATGCTTTTCAATTTCAGAGATCAATCCATTCTTAATATTGCTACTACCACATTGCTTGCTTTTTATGCCTCATTACTTTTTTAATGGTAACCTAAGCACTTTTTCAAACTATGCGGGCTCTGTCTATGTTTACAGCGTTTTATGAGGCTTTTTCTTGTGCGAAAATTCTTGTTGAATTTATGAAAAGAGACGGTCATTTTTCAGATAAAGAAATATTGATTTTTCCATTGATTGATCGTGCCTTGCATCCTTTTTTTTGTTCCTCATGTTACGTATGAAGTTCAAATCATATGTACGGTGCTTAGCTTTGATCCTGATTCAACTATGATTGCTCTGATTATGCATCAGCGGCTTCGGATTTGGTAGAAGGCTTCTTATCAAAAGCTGCAGCAACATGGACGCATCTGGGATGCAATGAAAATACCTTTGTTTTAAAGGCTAGATTCATGGACTGCAAAAAAAACTTTGGGGATAAAGCAGAAAAATTTACATCTGAGCGCTGAATATCAGAAAAAAGAAGAAACGAACCTGTACAATGATTTTAAAATAACTCTTTCTGAGAGACCATTGTAGAACAAGGCATGATCAAGGACCTTAAAAGCAGTAAAAAACGCAACCCTCTATTATACAATGTATAAGATCTGAATTTTCTAGGGATAACAGAAGCTCTTTAAGACAGATCATTCTGTTTTGAAACAGGTCTTTTTGTGAAAAAAAGAGCTATATTTTAAATATTCGACCTAATCTAGGTTTTTTCATCTAAATTAGGTCGAATATTTCTTAGAAAAACTATTGTGCACATCCGCCTGTTTTGCACTCTGACACAGGAACGACTGCTACGGGTACTGCAACAGGAACAATATTGCCATTAGGTTGTGCTTGAAGATAACGATTTTGAGTATCTAAAGCAGGACAAATAGCATCTATAGTGCATTTTGAAAATGAGGTTTTCTTTACGTTTTGAGAGCGTTTCCCTTTACGCACCTTTCGTACTTTCCTTTTTGAAGATTTTTTCGTGGTTTTGCACGCTTTGCCTTCGCCTTCTTTTGACTCTGTCTCTTTTGTTTCCAGATTAGCTTCAGGGGTGCCTTCTTGCTTTGCCTCAGGAGCACCTTCTTGTCCCGGCGTTGCTGCTGGAGAGGTTCCAGGAACATCGGTGGGCAAAGCAGCTTCAGGAGCAGGGGTTGTTGCTGCAGGGGCACTTGCTGCCGCTGGTGGTGCTAACTCTTCTTTTCCTTCTGCTCTTGCCTCGGAGAGACCCCCAAGACCCAATACAAGCAAACATAACCATGAGATCTTATGGTTCATGAGTAGACTCCTTTTGATGTTGTTGACGGGCGATATACATCTTTTATCATCATGGAAAATCTTAAAAAAAATGTCAATCGCTTTGTTTTTGTTTCATTCCTTCAGAACAGTTCTAACATAAATCTTTTCTTCATAAAAGGGTCTATTGCTCTTATTTTTCCATAAAAATTAACCTAGTTATGCAAAGCAAGCATAGACCCTTATTTCGCTTATTTAGATGAAGTCGGATTATACTCTAGATCCGCTAAATCCAGGATCCCTAGGGCTGCATTCTAAGGAAACTGGAACTTTTGGATAAGATACAGGTCTGGACTCTATGTCTGCAAGCAACGCTGTCTTGATCGTAGACCCTACTGGACGTTCAGAAGGCAATCGAGAAGATAGCGAAGGCCCCATATTGCTAAAGGCATCGTATCCTCCCAAATTGGGGCCCCTGGCATGACTTAGGCTGAATAAAAACAATATTAAAAAAACTGCACTTTTCATCATAAATATTCCTTTTTTATTAGACGTAATCAAATAATACAATTCATGATTTAAATATTGCTGAATTCAAGACAAACATATATTTTATCAAACCTTTATTGATCTGAGGGAGGAGCGCTAGATATAAGTGTTTTTCTCTTTAGAGGATACTGCAGAATTGGGGTTGTTTTTTTCATTCACACTGGATTTTTCCGCTGATTTTTCGGGCCCGCTCACTCCCCCCTCTTCTTTCCATTGATCTAAGGCCGTTTTTGGCTCTTCAGTATGAGGAGTGTCAGAAAAAGAGCTGGTTTTTTCTGATTTTTTTTCTTTACTTGATGTATCATCTGATTTTGATTCTTCTTTTATGATTTCTTTTTCAACAGCATCCAATGGGTTATTTTCTTTTGCTTCTGCTTTTTCAATGCCTTTTTCTTCTTTTTTTTCACAGCCTTTCCATCCTGTAAGAGCCATCAAAGATAGGCATAAAACAAACGTTGACAATGCTTTTTTCATAAGGAAATCTCCTTTTTATATTTTCTCAATTATGCATTCTGTGGTTTAAAAGTCAGTTAATTGTTGGTTTATTATTTCTTATTGATTGCAGTTTTACTTGATTTTTTTTTATTGGATTTAGGTTGGCAATTTTTCTATAATGGTTCCAGAGTCTTTGAGCCACAGAGAGCTTTTATGCGCGTTGATCCTATTCCTGTTTTTTTGCCTAAAACCTCTTTTCCCATGCGAGGGAATCTGCCACATCAAGAGCCATCTTGGCTGGCGTGGTGGGAATTGCTTGGTTTATATGGGCTGCAACGTGCACAAAGAAAAGAGGCACCCCTTTTTGTGCTGCATGATGGCCCCCCTTATGCCAATGGTCCCATTCATTTAGGCCATGCCCTGAATAAGACTTTGAAAGATTTTGTGAACCGTTGGAAATTCATGTTGGGGTATGATGTTTCTTTTGTGCCTGGTTGGGACTGTCATGGTCTTCCCATCGAGGTACAGGTTGAAAAAGCCCATCGCACGGCAAAACAAAAAAAATCTGTGACAGACGTGCGCCAAGACTGTGAAGCCTTTGCAATGCAGTGGATTGCAGTGCAAAAATCACAGTTTCAACGATTGGGTGTGGGTGGAGATTGGGAACATCATTACAGCACCATGGACCCTCTCTTTGAGTCACGGGTACTGCATCACCTCTATCGTCTTATGACCTTAGGATATATTTACCGAGGGATCCGACCTGTTTTATGGTCTGCTTCAGAAAAAACAGCCCTGGCAGAATCTGAAGTGGAATATGAAACCATTACCTCAAAATCTGTGTATGTACGCTTTCCCATCGTAAAAGATGGATTTCCAGAATTAGAATATACAAGCGCCATCATCTGGACGACGACCCCGTGGTCTTTGCCAGGCAACAGAGCCATTGCTTATCATACATGCGCAGAATATGTCTTGGTACAGATCGGTGAGATTCAGCCAAATTCCTTGATGCGTAAGGGCGAAAAAATCCTTCTTGCCCATGAACGGATGGAAGATTTCTTTCAAAAAACAAAATGTGCAGGCCATGTCCTTAAAACCATTCCCGGAACGGCATTGCAAGGCGTCATGGCCATACATCCTTGGTCAAAAGAAGGCTATAGCTTTGAAGTGCCTTTATTGCCTAGTGAATATGTCACCATGGATGCAGGAACGGGATTGGTCCATACCGCCCCTTGTCATGGATTAGAAGACTTTATCATCGGGCAACGCTATCAGCTGGAAGTCGCTTCACCTCTGAACGAAGAAGGTCGCTTTGAAAAATCGCTTCCTGTGGTGGGAGGCCTTTTAATGGAAGACAGCACAGAACCCATTCTCGAAGCCTTGCGCCGCTATGGTGCTTTGGCGGGAGAAGAAGATCTAGAGCATAGTTATCCTCATTCATGGCGTTCTAAAAAACCCCTTTTTTACCGTGCAACTCCGCAGTGGTTTATTGCCCTCGATGGGGTGCATCATTTAAGAGAACGATGCCTTTCAGCCATTGAAAAAGTACGTTGGGTTCCTGAAACTGCACGCAATCGGATGAACACCATGATGGCATCACGTCCTGATTGGTGCATTTCACGCCAACGTGTATGGGGCGTTCCCATTGCAACCTTTCTTCATGTGGAATCTAATATACCCCTGCAAGATCAAGAAATATATCGGCGTATCGAAGAAAAAGTAGCTGCAGAAGGCACTGATTTTTGGTTTACAGATGAGGCATTTTCCGTGTTAAAGGGAAAATATGATCCAGCAGAATGGAAACCTGTGCTGGATATTGTGGATGTTTGGTTTGAATCTGGCATTACCCATGAGGTCGTCCTGAAAGATGGCATACCCCATGATGCCATGAAAGCCATTTCTTGGCCCGCCAATCTCTATTTAGAAGGGTCAGATCAGCATCGCGCATGGTTTCAATCTTCTTTGGCTCTTTCTGTGGCGTTGGAAGATGGCAAGGCCCCTTATGAAGAAGTGGTCACCCATGGGTTTGCTCTGGATGATCATGGGCGAAAAATGTCCAAATCCCTTGGGAACGTTGTGGATCCTCTTAAAATCATAGAGCAAAAAGGGGCTGATATTTTGCGTCTGTGGGTGGCCTATGAAGATTTTCAAAAAGATTTGCGCGCTGGGCCAACGGTCTTTGCACGCGTTGAAGATATGTACCGTCGTTTTCGCAATACACTGCGTTATGGGCTTGGGGGGCTGGCAGGCTTTTCTGTGGAGGAATTACGTCCAGTAGAAACCTTACCCTTGTTAGAACGTTGGGTACATCATCGTCTTTTTGAGCTTAATGCAGAACTTATGATTTTGTTTAATAACTATCAATTTCGAGAAATGATTCACAGAATTCATTTGTTTTGCTCACAAGATTTATCTGCTTTTTATTTTGATGTGTGCAAAGATTCTCTGTATTGTGACGCCCAAAATTCCTGTGACCGTCAAGGCATCCGCACCACTCTTTTGCATATAATCCTTGTTTTGATCCCTTGGTTGGCGCCTTTTCTATGTTTTACCGCAGAAGAAGCTTGGAGCCATTTTGCTAAAGATATTTTAGAGATAGATCCACTAAAGCCTCTTTCAGAGAACTTCTCTCCCCTTCTCGACATTCTGGAACAAGAAGGGCTTTGTAGCAAAACACCCTACTGGAGCATCCATCTTGCAAGGATGCCTCAATTGCCCGATAGCTGGGCATGCAAAGCTGCTGTGCGCGACATAGAGCAGCTGCGTGCTGTGCGTTCTGTCGTCACGTCTGCGCTGGAAAAAGCCCGGGAAGAAAAACGGGTGCGTGATCGATTAGAAGCGACTCCTTTGGTGTTTCTTCCAACAGATTTTCCAGAATACGCTTCAGAGCTTATGGCTAAAATTTGTGTGACTTCGGGAGTGACGCTAAATTATACCTCCAATCTTCCGCAAGGGGCCTTTACCCTTGCTCAACATTCCGGTATAGGGGTGATTGTAGCCATGGCAAAAGGGAAAAAATGTGTTCGATGTTGGCGCATTCTTCCAGAAGTAGAAACAGAGTGTCGACGTTGTCTTCATATAGCATAACAAAGCCGCATATTCTGGTTCTTCCGGATCTGCAGGAAGAATCAAGCGGGCAGGTTTATAAGATTAGGGTCAATTATCTCCAAGCGCTATCCGATGCGGGGGGGATACCCTGGGTGATGCCCTATGGTCTAAAGGATCTGGATGCGTATATGGAAGGGTGTCATGGATTGATGATTATAGGGGGGGGGCATACCATTGATCCTCATTTTTTAGGAGAGGTAGAAAACCTCAGTTCCTTGCCAGTTAACCCCCCACGCACGAAAATGGAATTGGCCTTGTTTCATCGTGCTTATGCATTGAATCTTCCGATTCTAGGCATTTGTGGGGGGGCGCAATTAATCAATGTTGCATTAGGGGGAGGCCTCTTGCATGGTGTCCGTGGGCACACGCACTCCCACCCCACCACCTCGGCACACCCCATCGAGATTATTGCAGGGACACAGCTTTCAAAGATCTTTCAAAAAACGCTCACGGCTGTGAATTCTTCTCATGTGCAAGCCATAGGTCCATTGGGGCACAGGGTGTGTGTGAATGCAACCGCCCCTGATGGAATCATTGAGGGCATTGAAAGCACAGAACATCCTTTTTGTCTTGGGGTACAGTGGCACCCCGAATATGCATCAGAGCCTGACGGGGATCCTCTTCTATTTCAAGCTTTTATAGATCAAGCACGATTTAGGGCTGATGCTATATAACATATAACCCTTATATGAAAAACATAGCAAAGCAAAATGATAAGGTTTTTAAGCCATGAATGTATACTAGAAAAGATAGATTCAGGGCAGGAAAAAGAAAGAAAATGAACATTTGGAAGCTCAATCTCTATTTGATGCGTCTTTTTATGATTCGTCTTTTCATGTGTGCCCTTTCAGTGCTTATGGCAGCCATGCTGGTGGAAATTTTTCTGCAAAAAAAACACCCCGAGCTAGCTTTCCTAAAATTACCTTTCATTCTGCATAAATGCCTTCCTTTTTTAGTTTTTATTGCCACCTTGCTTTTTTTATGGCGTTTAATCCGATTTCATGAGTTAGATGCTCTTTCTTCTATAGGGCTATCCTTGTGGCAAATTCTCTCTCCTCCTTTCGGTTTAGCGGTACTGCTTGGTTTAGGCGATCTTTTAGTGTTGGCTCCACTCAGTCAAAATCTTCTTTTGTCTAATGTATTAAAAGAAAAAGTGGATCGAATCTCTTTTCAGAATGCGGGATGGCGCGTTTTTCCAACCCAGAATCACTATGACTTGGTGTATCTGGGAAACCCTTATTTTCATCAACTTACTTTTTCTTCTAGCTCTCAGTTTCAATCTTATCTTTGGGCAGAGCGTTTTACACAAAAAAAAAACAAACTGATGCTTCAGGACTGTTGGGAAAGCACACCTAACCCCCAAAAAACTAAGGATAAAACCCTTTCTTTTCCCTTATACCATGTACAAAGAAGAAATCCCCATCCCTTTTTCATGTCATTTATAGAAGTGCAAAAAGAATTATTTGTCAACCAGCAACAGCGTCGTGCTCTTTTGTTTCGTCATGGTTATTTATTGTCTAATATGCTTTGGATTTTGACCCTCATTCTCTTTGCGGCTTCTGTTATTGTGGGACCTATAGGGGGAAAAAAACGCATTCTTCATGTGGGAATAGGAATCTTAACCTGTTTTGCTTTGTTTATGGGGAAAGAGTGGATTTTTGCTCTAAGCATTCCTTTATCCAATTGGATTCAACCCATGATCGTCTGGATGACTCCTTTGTTAACCTTACTGATTGCCGTGTTATGTTTGTTTGAAAAACACGAATTATAGCATAATGATGGCAAATCCATACAGAAGACAAGAAAGGAAAGCACAATCTGGTGTGCGGATTTTTAGTAAAATAAAGAGTCTTACGGATAGTAGGTATCAAGATTAATAAGTCTTAAATGAAAATGCAATAAACAGGATCAAAAATTCAACCTCTTTGCAACCATGTATAATGAGGCTAACTGTATCATTATTACTAAAGAAGTATAGTGGAAAAAGATGTTTTTGTAGGAATTTAGGGCAAATCTTTAGGATCTAGCAAGGATGAAAAAGTTTTAAAGGGATTGTAAACAAGCACATTTACCATAGGTCTATGGTGTTCAAAAAGAAAAACAGACGCGTTGGTCTGCAGAAACATAAGATTTATGAGGATGTATAGAAGCAAAGTGTATTAAAGATAGCAGCTGTGAAAGAAAAAAATGGTCTTTAAGGAAGGCGCCAAATAAGTTGGGCGCACCAATGGATAGGATGGGTATGTTCATGCACAAAGATTTTGCCGATGAGATCATATAAGAAAAGGTTTTGAAGCTTGGGTAGAGCTGTTTTTGACGAAAGCTCTGCTGGCTTTGGCAATAGACCTCTTCGCAAACGAGCGGTTAGCTTCATCCAAAGCTATGGGGTAAGGGAGAGCACAACACAAGATACGATGAAGGAGTCGTTAAAAACAAAATCGGAGAGAATCATTAAAAACGTGCAAGCGAAAGAAATATACATGAAAATGAACTAGGCATGATTAAAAATTTAAAATCCTTAGGGATCGTTATAGTTCACTTCATTCCAAGCATATGTCGTATTTTAAATTGCACTAGAGCTTTTTAAGCATTAAACAATAGCGTCAAACAGAGTATTGCAATGGAGGGCATTACATGCAATCCATCGTTTCATATTAGGGCGAAACGTTTCTATTGGATTTAATTCTGGCATAGGGTGGCAACATACTACCCTACATCCTACAAATTCTATACATGCTTGAGTTTTGTGTGATGGATGGCATACCACATGATCTATTACAACACCTTGGTCTGTTTGTCATTCCTTAATCAAACACTTCTCAAACCAAGTTGCAAACAAATTTCTATTACAAGGTCCGTTAAAAAACATGGATCTATTCCTTGGTGCTATGGACTTATTATTCACCAAACTGGCAATATTATTGGTTCGCGCATAGGTTTTCCCCACGCTTTGTATCAACCCATTTTTCATTTTTCTTCCCTTTTTTCTCCATAAAACAATTCTTTTTTAGCAATAGCCCAATCTTTTTAGCCAGGACCTTATTCTAAAAAGATGCCCCTCAAACTTTTGTGCAGCTTTTTTAAAACCCAAATACTAACATATTTTTTACTGCATCTAAAAATTTTATTACTATTTATCTCAAATTATTGCTGTCATTTTTTTATCATTTTAATTTTTTCTGACAAAAAATGACACCTGATTCAACCTAAATGACGATATAGCAGTACAGCAAAAGTGAAGGACTTCTAATGCAAGAATGATTAGATGTTATAATTTTTTGAAGATGGGAGTCTTTTGCTTATGTAAAAGCGGGTGTTATAGATAAGCAACGTTAGCCATGCCATAATTGTAGAGCCAAACATGGCCAAGCTTTCTAAAATCAATGATGGTCTGTTTTTGAAATGGATTCCGAAAGTTTTAGAACGTTTTCGTCACGTCGAAGCCTTTACATGGTCTAATCCTTTTTCAACCCTTCCAAAATGGCAAAAATTTTTTTGAACACCTATTTATCCTTCTTTTATCAGAGCTCTCTTAAGCGTTATTTGTCAAACAATCAGCAGCATCGTACCCTTTTATTGCATCATGGCTATCTATTTCCTAACATTCTGTTTCCCCTAATGCTCTTTGTAACTTTTGTCATCCTAGGGCTAGCGCACTGGAAAAAGCCCTTCTTTATGTAAGAGTATAGGGGTATTAATCTTTTTTTCAGTGTTTATGGCATACAGGAAAGAGTAGGTTTTTATACTTAGTTATCACTATTTATTTTATATTTCCAATGAAATTTCAATAGGTCTCTAAAAAAACCCTACATCCTCCTGAATAGGAAGATGTAGGGTAAACATAATCTTTTTAAAATGCTATCAATGGTTTTTTGTGCACTTTAACCCTTGATATAGCAATCTGGCTCTATTCTTCCCAATTAATTTTAACCCCACCGTTACCAATCTCTATAGCTCCTCGAACCTGCTTTACGAAATTTCCATTTACATCTTTAACATCATTTTCGAACTGATAACCATTAACAGCCTTTATCATATTTGCGAAGTCTTCACTTACATCTTTCAATTCTTTGCTTATCAATTCGATCTCTTTATCTTTTGCAAGCCCAAGTTTTATGAAATCCTCATCGAATTCTTTTTTACTTTCAGCGAGTTCATCACCTAATTCCTTAATAGCTAATTGTTTGTTATAAATAATTTGATCTTTATTTTCAACATCTTTTGTTAATTCAACAATTTGTTTTTCTTTAGCGCCAATAGCTGTGTCTAGTATTGTGATTTTTTCATCTTTCTGACGGGCAAGAATACTCATCTTCTCTATTTTAGCATTCAATTCATGGTTTTCCTTAGACAATTTTTTGAACTGCTCCAATTCTGCTTTCAATGATGTGTTTTCTGTTTTTAACTGTTTTCCTGATTCTTCAAGAGCATGGATAATCTGTGTTAAATGTTCTTTTGCTTCAAGAACTTTTGAATTTTCAATCTTTATTTCAGAATTTATTTGAGAAATTTGCGCACTACCATTGTCTGAATCTGAACTTTCAAAAGATTTTCTTACATTTGAAATTTCAGTTTTTCTTACATTTGAACTTTCAGAATTTCTTACATCTGAACCTCCAAAAGGTTTTTTCACCTCATTGCTTGTCGTAGAAGTAACCTTTGGATGTGAGGTACCCCCTGGAAAAACCACTCTCATAAAAGTGGAAATATCATCTCTAGAATCACCTACCATACCTACTTTACTATCAGATTCATCATTTTTTTTAAATAAAATTTTTGTATTTGTTGCTGTATTTTCCCGAGGATCTGTTGTTTTCAGCGACTTTGTAGAGAGTTCTTTTAAGTAATTTAAGGCAAAGCCTTCAGCATCTTGGCCGCTTGGTACAGGTTGACCTATACTGACCAGCGTAGACAACAAAGTGCGTTTATGAGAATCAATGATGGCTTCAGATTTTTTGCCGTCCCTTGCTGCTTTTATTTTGCTTAATGTGTTACTCACGAGAATTTCATTTACGTTCGTAGGCTTAGAAACAGGTGTTTGGTCTTTTTGAGATGCCATGGCAGAACTAGACACCAATGCTGCGAGAACAGACAAACCCAATCCACTTAATTTTTTAATTTTTTTCATACAACTCTCCATT
>CANGUX010000017.1 GCA_947457385.1 Holosporales bacterium | reverse complement strand
CATTGAAATATTTTTTTAAATAGTGTTAATAAAACTATTTATTCATATTTTTTTTAAAATTTAATTAATTTTCATATTTATTCATATTTTTTTCATGCGTACTGCCTGTTCGCATCTAAAGATTAGGAATGATAAGGTAAATACCACAGGGTGTGATGAAATGGAACCTCTTGTGAAACCCATGAAATCTTTGTTGGGATTGGCTCTTTTGGGAAGTTTTGGGGGAATATTCATAGAAGGAGGAGATCTATTGCTGCGTATATGGGCACGCGATCAAGGCATGGTCCCCAAACAATTGGATGTCCTAAGCGGCATTGAATTATTGCATGGCATAAAATTTTTATGGTCACCTTTTTTTATGCTGGGCATTTCCCTATGGGGATGGGGAACGCGGCGCACATGGATTTTTCTTTCGCTCATGGGGGGGGCAGTGGCATTGGGGTCTCTGGCCTTGGTTCCTTTTTTTGGGATCTTGTTTTTGGGATTGCTGGTTCTCTTTCATGCCATCAAGAGCAGCTTTGACATGTTGGTGGTGGCGTCACAGATGGATGCAACCAAACGTTCTTATTGGGGGATCAATGAAAATTTTTGTGTCAATGGCTATCGTTTTGGCATGATGGCCTCTCAATGGGGGGTTCTAAGTTTAAGTCAATATGGGTGTTCATGGCCCTTTCTTTATGGTCTTTTGGCCATAATAATTATGGGAGGGGCGTTTTTAATGCATTTGCCCTTTTTTTCTTTTTTAGATGCAGCAAAAGAAAAGCCACCTATGGCCTCTTTGCGAGATTTTTTTGCCCCCTTTATGCAATGGTTTCAATCCCCAGGGAGTGGGCGTATCGCTGCATTGATGATGCTCTATCGGGTTCAAGACAGTTTAATTGATCCTCAAAAATCATGGTTTTATTTGGATCTGGGGTTTTCTAAGGCGCAATTAGGATTTGTCAGTTCTTTGGGCATTTGGGGCAGTGTATTGGGCGGCATTGTCTCTGGGATATGCATCCGCTTTAAGGGCTATGCTAGCACCTTGATTTTAGGTCTTGGGTTGCATGCTTTAACAGGATGTGGATTCTTAGCCCTCAGTCTTTTTCCCCAAAAGAATCCCTGGGTATTGAGCCTTTTGGTGTGTGATGCCCTTACCAAAGGGTTTTCTATGATTGCCTTCTTTTCTTTTCAATTGTATTGTTGCAAACTCCAGCATGCCTTAAGCCAATTGGCTTTGCTCACGGCCTTAAATGAGCTTGGCATGAAATGTATCGGGATGCGTTCAGGATTCATCGCCCATGAATGGGGATGGCCTAATCTTTTTGGAACGGCCATCAGCTTAAATGTGCCGGTTTTGTTTTTAATAATATGGGTGATGCGTATTTTACCCCAAAGAGAAGAAAACGAACCCATTTCCCCTTCAAATTCCTAGGGTGTTGTTTGCCTTTTTTCCTATTGAGAAGATAATAAATCATCGTTCCACAAAAAAAGACCCATGCCTCATACTCCAAGGGGGTCATTTTCCATAAGCATAAGATGGGGCAACGTTTTCTACCGACTCTTTAAGTTTCTTTGGCGTCTTGTCTGGATGGGTGGAGCCTTCATGACCGTCGTCGTCTGTGGGTTGATGCTTAGATTAAGCTTTGGACCTCTATCTCTAGATGCTATCAGACCCTATTTCAAAGAAGCCACAGATGCTTATGGCATCATCTCGTATCACATGGCCTTGACTTGGTCTCATCAGCGTGCCTTTGAACTGTTGCTTTCAGATCTGCGTGGCCCCTATTGGAAGATCAAAACGGTGAGATTAGGGCTTGGGTTATCTCCCTCTTGGAAGCCTCAAATCACATCGGTGACTTTGGATGCCCCTTCTATAATTTGGTCAAATGCTTCAGGAAAGGCTCCAAATTTTCTTGGCATGCTCGATGTACTCTATGCTTTGCCTGCCATAACCATGCATGGAGGGAGCCTCGTCTTTCCTTCTGGTCTACGGTATTCGGATATGAATCTTGAATTCTGTCCAAAACAAGGCACAGGCAAGATTTATTCTTCCAACCCCAAAAAGCCTGGAAACGACCAAGAAGCTACCCTAGAAGCCAGGCTTTACGTGGCAAAAAAAAAAGTTAATCTAGACCTGATGCGCTTCAGTTTTCCTGGGTTTGATGGTTCGTCTTTGCTGGAGATAAAAGGTACATTCATGGGCAATCAGCATGACAATGGCACCTGGAAGGGCGAGCTGGTTTTAGAACAAATCCCCCTTCCCACCCCCATGGCCTTAGAAAACATTAAGATCAACCTAAGCATCACCCCAACGCAGATGCATATAAAGCGCGGAACATTTTCCATAGAGAAGGCTTTTTTTTCAGGCCATGGATCCCTACGCACCACAGAAAAAGGGCTCAGCGGTTGGGGCAAAGTCTCCCTTAAAAAAGGATTTTGTTCCCTAAAAGGGTTGGAAAAGCTATGGCCAAAAACAAGAGCTCCAGAGGTCAGAGCTTGGATTCTAAAAAATATGCCTCAGGGAACCCTCACGGGGTTTGAGGCAGAAACAACCCTAGAAAAAGGCGCCCTTTCTTCTCTGCGCCATTCTTTTGCCATGAAGAACGTCACGCTCTGCTTTATGCAAGGTCAACCCCCGTTACAGGGAGTAGAGCTTTTTTCTAAAGGAACCGAGGATGCATTGCGCATTGAGGTGTCCAAAGGGTGGTTTCATCACCATCTTCTAAAAAAGGGGTGGGTGCACATCACCTCTCTGTCTAAGGCCCCGCAATTGTCTCTTGAAACCACGCTAACGGGCTCTTTTCCAGAACTGCTTAAAATTCTTTGCTCCATCTCATCGCGCAAGATGCCAGCGTTGACCTCTATGCAAGGCAGAGGTGAAACGACCCTTACAGCACAGTTTCCTTTGGGATCTGATTTAAAAAAAAAAGACATCAACCTAGACATGAAAAGCAAGATTACCCAGGCTTCTTTTGGCATTTTCATAGATAAAATACACTACAGGTTTCGCCATGGAACGTTGCATATCCTGGGCAAAACGGGCAAGCAAGAAACGTTTCTTATTGGCGGAAAAAGCGATTTTAGCATCCATCCTTCCCCCGGGGTGCCTATGCATTGGACCTGGGAAAAGGATCGATTTTTTTTTTCTTGCCATGCCCCCCCTGCCCAGCTTTTGCCTTTCTTACCTTCTTCTCTAACGCCTTATGTTGCCTTTGATCTTAAGAAATCGGACAGCGTTGACGTGACGGGCGAACAACATTCTAGCAAAGATGGCGTCATCACCACCTTACGCGCAGATTTTAAGGATGCTCATGTATTGATTCCTATGATTTCATGGGAAAAGCAGCCTAAAACTCCCCTTCTTGTCAAAATCACCTTACATCCTTCTGGATATGATGTGGCCATGCAAGGTGCCCTTAAAGGGCAAGGCAAGATTCTCCATACAGGAGATATTCATATGGAAGGCCATTTAACGGATACAGAATGGGTTCAATATCGTGCAGTGGGACGGGAACATAAGCTGTTTTTTCGTGGGGAAAGCCTGCAATTAAATCTTGACCCAAAGCTTGCCCCCCTTCCTAAGCATGCAGAGGCCCCCGCTTCATCTGGTGGGCATGCAGCCATAGACCCTCACGAATTTTCCATGGATTTTGCCTGCAAGAAGCTGATCTTAAAAGAGATCGCACTTTCTAACTGTGAGGTCTATCTGTCGGCAAAAAAGAGAGATGCGCAAAAACCGTGGCATGCACTTTACAATCTACAATGGATCAAAGAAAGCACCATCATGGCCACTCTACAGCCGAAAAAGCCAAAGATTAAAGCCAGCAAACCCCTAAAAAAAGGCCTGCTCATGGCTTCTATGGTGGCGGATGCACAAGGGGAAACCACCTTACAATTCAGAGCTGAAGAGATCGGAGCCTTACTCAAAAGCATTGGGGTAACCGAGAACATCAAAGAAGGCGATTGTTATTTGCAAGCTCAGCAAGCGAAGGACGGAGTGTATAAGGGATCCTTTAATCTGACGCAAATTCGCACACGAGCATTACCTCTATTAAAGTTGATTTCTCTGGTTTCACCCACACTGTTTCTGGACTTTGGTCGCTCTGGACTTTTTTTTCCTTCTATTTCCTGTGATTTTCTATTGCAAGGGCATGAGCTAAAACTTAAAAATGGCATCGCAACGAGCCCTAATTTAGGGATTATGCTGAAAGGGAAAATTAATCTAGACACTTATAACGCACGCATGAAAGGCGTGGTCATTCCCGGCTATTTATTAAACACCTTTTTCCAATATATTCCTATTTTTGGATGGCTTTTGGGGGGAAGTAAGGGCGTTGTATCGTCTGAGTTTGCGCTTACTGGCCTCTTGCAAGATCCTAAAGTAAAACTTTATCCCTTTAGCTTTTTTAAATTCGGCTTTATCAAGGATCTTATACGTGGCCTGGAAAAACAAAAGCATTTTTAGAAGGAAACTAGCATCCAAAGATAGAGTGTGTAATGATTGATTGGTTAAAAAAAATCAAAAAAAAATGAAGCGCAACAGCATCGTATTAGGCTCCATGCTTGCCCTGTCCATGGGATCCCTATCTTCAGCCATGCTTCCAGGGGGGGCCTAGGAAAAATCCTTTTGTGGTGAACTGGAATATTTTCAACAAAAAGAAAGCTCTTACACTGTTTTTTCTGCCTGAGCGCAAGAAATTAAAAGACCCAATCCCTGGGGGTTCAGGTTTTGGTCTAGGAACTATCGTTTTTGTGGCTGTATTCGAGGGCATTCAATGGGGTTGGAGCTATTTCAAGGAGAATAAAAAAGAGGAAGAAAAGGCACTAACACCTATGCCCCCTCCTGAAAGAGAAAAAGAAATCCTCCGAAAAAGAATGCCGGGCTCCTACCCCGATGGTCCCCCTAAACCGAAATTGTAAACTTTCCTTAAGGAGGAATGATGATAAAAGTTATACCAATCATGGGCTACATGATCTTAAATCTTAAGCACATTCGCAATAGCCCCAGATGCACTTGCTTCCAATCCTTGGGGGGATAAATCCAAAAAAGATAAAGAAGATGCCGCATGGATGAAAGAACGTGAAAAAGAATGGAAAAAAGACGACAAAAGAGCAGAAAAACTTAGAATTGAGAAAATTACAATTGCGGACATAAATAAAAATAAGGCTAATGCGCTAGAGAAGCTAAAAGAAGATCCTGCCAAATTGTTCAGTGATTTGGGAATTAATCTTGGTAAAAAACCATCTTTAGCACAAACATTGAAAGATGCAGGAATAAACATTCCTGAAAAAATACCAGCTAAAATGCTAGCCAACCCTAATCTTTCAAAACAGCCATCTGTTCCTGCCATCCATCTTTGGCCAAAGACAGATACCCCTCATTTCCTTAAAGATTATGGACCAAAGACAGATGCATCTGATTTCTTAGATAAAATACAGGGAAAAAAAGGAGTAACAATATATACCCCTGATAAAAAAGAACCACAGCGCATTAAAGATCTTGAATCTTCATTCCCTGAATCGTCGTTCAATCCCTTGAAACCGCTATCCAGCCCCCCCCCTGTGGGATCTCAGGCTATTGAATCTGAGTCAATTAGGAGAAAAGCCCGAATCTGAAAGCTTTATCACGAATCATTCTTTTTTAAAGAAAGATTCGTTTCAGGAATCTTGGATCGACAAGATTACGCCTGGTGGCCCTATTATTAATCAAGAAAATGTGGACAAATGGTCAAGAAATATAGCATTTGCAAGTGCTGTAGTTGGTGGCGTTAATAAGGCTTATAGCTGGCTAACATATCCAGGACCTGAATCTAAAGCAATGTTAGATAAATCTAAAGAAATGTTAAACAATATTCAAAATGTGATGGATTATACAAGGTGTTTTTCCAAAGATGCTCTGAAGAAAAGCCTTGGTAGAGAAATAAATCTTGGGACGATCACTGAAGAGGAAGCACGTTTTATTTTCAGGAACAACACAAGCAATCGTCCTACTGATTGTAATGAAGACCGTGATGAAGATTAAAGGATAGAGCCCCTAGGATCTTCCATAGAAAAACATTATATTTGGAGAAAAAACGTTGGAGAAGAAGCGATGAAACAACACATTAGATGCATGATTCTAAGCACCCTTATTTGGGGCACGATCCAAGCGGCATTTGGGCATAAAGGAGAAAAATTGACACTTGAGCCCATAAAAAAGGGGGGTATGCAAAAAAAAAAGGAAGAGACTGCCAAACGGTACAGTGATTTGGGCATGATTCTTCCTAAAAACCCATCTTTTTTAAAAAACATGACCAAGGATCTTGAAAGAATAGATGTTAAAAATAAGCCCTTTGGGAATCTTGGGCTATCAACACATGCTGCTAAGTCCTTTGAGCATCCTACCCCTGGATCATCTATCCCTTTAAAACCTAAACACAAGAAATATTCTCATCCAGCACAAGCTTTTTTTGTCAAATTCCCTTTGGAGCGAAAATCGAATCCATCAGAATTTGACTGCTTCCGAAACGCGTTGGATAAACCTGTGGTATCGGATTTTCCTTGAAACAGAATAAGCGCTTGCAAGGACAAATGATGAAAGCCTCAGATGAATTGGAAAAACGCTAACAAAATACCCCCATTTTGCATTGCCTAGACGCAAAGCGTTGTGCAACATGCGTTACCCCCTGATGCATGGGTGATATCATGATGCTTAGATGGCTAGGCACATCGTACGAAGCAACGTTTTTTTTTCATTGCTATATTTCTGGACCAAATTGCCTTTTATATATGTATTGCAGAAATATTTTACATGTATAGTCATTTTTAAAAGAGATCATTCAAAATCCATTGGTGCGCAGCAGATTCCACTTTGAAATCATTTGCCTCATACTGATGGGTGAACCCTTCATCCGTGGGCAATATCTATGTCTTTTTTAGTCATGGGATTAGGCAAATCAGTAAAAGTTGTGGCTGAATTTTTGGGCGCAAAAAACTTCTCTTTTCAAGTCTGGGATGATCAAAAAGAAATGCGTATGCTTGCAGAAAAAAAGTCTTGGGAGGTCAAGCATCCAAAGCATCTTACGTCCTCTACGGAAGTGATTCTATCGCCTGGTATTGCTGCCCAGCACCCTTTGCTTGTCCAGGCAAAAGAAAAAGGATGCCATGCCATCAGTGATATTCAATTTTTTTTCCAGAACTTCCCCAATACCCGTGCCATAGGCATCACAGGCAGTCATGGAAAATCAACCACCTGTGCGTTGGTCCATCATGCCCTGAGTCAACACGAAATCCCTTGTCTGATGGCAGGCAATTTCGGAATCCCTGTTTTTTCCACTGTGTTGCATCAAGATGTTTCTCCTGAAACACTCTATATTTTAGAACTCTCTTCGTATCAGTTAGAGCAATGCCATAGACTGCCCTTGAAGATCGGAGCGCTTTTGAATCTTTCCCCCCATCATCTAGAGCGGCATGGATCTTTAGACGGTTATGCAAAAATCAAAGAAAAAATTTTCCACCATGCCGAGATTGCAATGGTGGGGGAATCCTATCCTAGACTCTCTGCTGTATTGCGGGACCATACAAACACCGTGGTCCTCAAGGCTGACAGTGCCCCACTACCGCTTCCTCCCCATTTAACTTCTCCCCACTCTGTTTTAAACTGTGCAGCCGCCACCACCATCCTCAGCGCCCTTCACCCTGGTCCTTTTTCTTTTCAGACCTTTAAAGGCTTGCCCCATCGACAAGAGTGGCTACCCCCTGTAAGGGGCATTTCTTATTGCAACGACAGCAAATCCACCAGTCCTACGGCAGCAGCCTGTGCCTTAGAAGCCCTAAAGCATCATCGTATTTTCTGGATTATGGGCGGGGTTATGCAAGACGATGACCTGTCAGTATTGATTCCTTTTTTGCCCAACGTCGTAGAAGGCTTTGCCATTGGAACTTCTGCTTTACGCTATCGTGATTTTTTAACACAGCACCATGTCCCTATTGCGCTCTGCAACACGCTAGAAACGGCTGTTCTGCAAGCAACACAGCGTGCAATGGCCTATCAACCATCACAATCCACAATTCTCTTTTCCCCTGGATGCGCAAGCTATGATGCTTTTCAAAATTTTGAACATCGAGGAGACTGTTTTCGCAACATCGTTGCTTCTCTAGGGCCTGTCCTGCCTGTCCTGAATTAATTTTGTGAAGCAATTTTCTATGCAATGCTCATTAGATGTCCTAACGTTGTATCCATCTTGCATGACGTCTATGGATAGCCATACAAAACGGCTTCAAATTGACATGGGTTTTCCAGCACATGTTATGTAGCAAAAAATTTAAAAAAGATATTGTAATTGAATGGGTTCATAAGGCTTAAAATAAGCTTTATTCTACAAAAAAACGTGGGCGATGACGGGATTGAACCGCCGACCCTCTCGGTGTAAACGAGACGCTCTACCGCTGAGCTAATCGCCCTTCTTTATGGATCATACAAAAAATGGGTCCAAAATACAATCCCCTCGCAATCTACCCCTCTATAAAATAAAGAGATTATCTTGGCCCTGACCTTTTCTCATGCTCTAAAATTGTTTACAATATCTTTAATTATCCAGCATTTTTATTTTTCCATCTATGTGATTACGGTCTATTCCTATATTTTTTAGAAATAGAATAAGAAAAAGACTTCATGTGCATAGATATTTCTCTGCAAGAAAGGAATGGCTATGAAACGCAAACCCCTCAAATCCAAACGAAAGTTCAAAAAGAAAATCAAACTCTTTCGTGCGGTTGTTTGGACGTTTCCGGTTTTGGTGCTGGGATTGGCATTCTATTGTTTTTATTTCCCATTGGCTTCTGCTCCTCTTGTGATCGAGGCTTCATCCTCTTTTGTGCGGGTACCAGGACCAGCACAGAACAAGCAGACTCTTTCTATTTATCGACACTTGGAAAAAACCCCTTCTGAACAATCCCCTATGGAAAAACTGCTTCCCCCTGTGGAAATTCCGGATTGGACAGAACCCACAGATCCCACAGAAACAAAGAAAGACGTTACGCCTCCTGCCCCCAATGCGCCTCTTGCCCCGCAGGTTATTTCAAGCGCAGCGTCTTTAGAACAGTCCGTTGCTCAGGTTATGGCTCAAGAACCAGAACCGGTAAAACTGCCTGCTGTGGTTAAAAAACGCACGGCTTTTTATGCCTTGCAAATTGGACCTGTTTATACTTCTTTGAAAGAGGCATCTATAGCGCTTGCTGTGTTGCAAAAAAAGTACCTATGTCCACCTGGCGTATTGTCTCAAATTCAAAAAGCCAAAAAAGGAAGCTATTATCGCTTGATGTTACAGAAATTTACCACAAAATCAGAACAAATGCGTGCTATAAAAGTCCTAAAACTAAGGCATATTCAGGCCATTGCCATTCCATAAGGCAACATCCACTGAAAAAACAAGCTGTTCTCAAGTGAAGCGAATCCCTTAAATCTCCATATGGCTTTTAGCAAATCTCCTTTTTGATGCACATGCAATGGATTGGGTAGAAACACCATAACATAAGACACCCTCAAACACTGTTTGACAACTCTTTCACGTGGGGACCCCGAGCAAGCCTGGTACCACGATGCTTCTTACATAAAAACCACCTATTCATGGCACGCTTTGGAAATCAGTTGAACTTTGGAACGCGAAGAAAAAAAGCTGAACTTAAGCCACAATCAAGCAGGCTATTGAACGTTATAGAGAGGATACGTCGGGGTAAGAGGATTTGAACCACTGACATCCTGCTCCCAAAGCAGGCGCGCTACCAGGCTGCGCTACACCCCGAACTTTGTTATTCTAGCCGATATTTTTAATTTTGAAAAGCTCTAGCCTCTAAAAACAGGCGCCTTAAGGATTGGCAAGCAAACCAGGTGACATTAAAAGGTATTATTCGTTACACTGAATCTAAGATGCATACATTCAATTTTTATCCTCTCTAAGGATTTTTATAAAAAACAAGGGAATGATTTATGTTTGAAAAAGATCTATATGAAACACTGGCGATAGAACGCTCTGCCAAAACAGAAGACATCAAAAAAGCCTATCGAAAATTAGCTCTTCGTTATCATCCCGACAAAAATCAAGGCGATAAAGAAGCAGAGCAAAAATTCAAAGAGATTACAGCGGCCTATGAAATTCTAAGCGATCCTCAGAAAAGAGCTTCTTATGACCAAATGGGGCATTCTGCATTTCGCCAAGGAGGCTTTTCAGAAGGCGGATTCAATGGCGCAGCAGGAGGTGATTTCTCTAGCATCTTTGAAGATCTTTTTTCTCAGTTCATGGGGGGATCAAGATCTCAACGCACAGATGGGGCGCAACGAGGCAAAGAAATCTATTTTCAGTTGTCTATGACCTTAGAAGAGGCGTTTAAAGGGTTAGAGACCTCCATTACGTTTCCAACCTCTATTGCATGCAAAGAATGCGACGGAAAAGGAGCTCAGAAAGGAAGTCAGCCCGTGACATGTCCTACTTGCCATGGAAACGGTGCCATTCATACGCAACGTGGGTTTCTGACCCTTGAACAAGCCTGCCCCCAATGTCATGGCGAAGGCATGATTATTAAATCCCCTTGTGCCGGTTGCAAAGGCGCTGGACGCTTGAAAAGCAAACGAGACTTGGTGGTCACCATTCCTGCAGGCATCGAAGATGGATCTCAGATTCGTGTCTCACAAAAAGGAGAGGCTGGATTAAGGGGGGGAACAGCGGGGGATTTGTATATTCAGATCCACATAAAACCCCATGAGATTTTTCGTCGTGAAGGCGCCCAATTATATTGTCAGTACCCTATTTCTATGGCCATGGCGGCCTTAGGGGGCACCATTACCGTTCCCACCATCGATGGAGAATCGGTCAATGTGACCATTCCAGAGGGCACGCAATTTGGAGATCAAATCACCGTCAAGCACAAGGGAATGAAAGCGCTCAATCGTCAACAGCGTGGCAATCTTATGGTGCAAGCAGAAATTTATGTTCCTGTTAATTTGAATAAAAAGCAAAAAGAATACTTACACCTTTTTCAAGAAGAAGAAAGCAATAAAACACCCCTCGTAAAAGGTTTGTTTTCAAAATTGAAAAAATTTTTAAAGGATCTTGGCGCATAAGCTTCTGTAGCTCGGTCATCTTCCAGGCTCCGGGCAAGATACAGTAGGCCTCTTGCATACTGTATCAAGATGGAGAATTTTGACGTTTAACAGGCATAACTTTCCAAATCTCAGCTGGCCAATGCATAGGTACAAATCCCTGGGATTAAATTAAACCAAAGTAACGACCTTTCATATAAAGGAGAGGGCTCTACGGCCAAGCGCTATCCCTGGAAAGAAAGAAGGCACCCCTTGGAAGAAGAAAATTAAGGATGCTTGAAGCAAAAATCAGAGAACTTTGTCCTATTTATCCAAGGATAAAAAAACTTTTCATCTTGAATTTTTTTCCACCTTTTAGTATCCAAACATGGGTTTTAAACAATAAGTTTTTGAATGGGTCCTTAGAATAGACTATAAGCAGTTTGTACTTTTTCAGCGCAGAATTATTGTGCTTTTTTTTCAGCCCAAAATGACTGTACCCTAAGTCAGGCTTTTTTAGCTTAGCTCTAACGAATCCTTTTGGAAAGAGCTCAATGGACAGCTTCTTAAGGTCTCCCATAGGGCACTAGCTAACGCTTTCATCCCTATAGGGATAACATAGCAATAATTAAGCCCAAGAATTTCTACAGGAAAGATGCTATTGGATATAAAATCATCGTCAACACCGTTGGAATTGCAGTAAGTACCGTCGAATTTTAAAGTTTTTATTCGCTTATAAGAGGACGTGATGAGATAGGTTGCAATCTTATCTATTGATCCGTCCTATATATTAATTTCCTTAAGGTTTGGAGGTCTTTTTTCTTTTAAAGTCGCTAGTATTTTCGTCAGATTTTCCATCTAGGTATCTAGCGCTTTCTTCTTTGAAAATTTTAAGATAATAGGAAAAGCTTCTCCTCTAAGATTCCGCTAAATAGTCTTGCATCTTATTGAAGCATTCTTGTTTCAGAAAGGGTCCCAGTGGTCCAGGTGTGCCCCTCCCTAAGTGCCCCAAACGTGCACGCTTGCAATGAAATCTTCATCTCCAACACGCACGATAATGGGCCCTCCGCTTTGGCCCTCGTCTGTCTTTAATTTGTAACAAATTTGCTTATTTTTAACCTCATAAGGTTTCCCCGTGGCATGATAGGGAAAATACTCCATGAGCTTAAATTTATCCCATGGATGTCGGGAAACAGAAATTTTTCAGAATAAATATGGCATTGGAAAACCCTTTATTTTCTTTAAGCGATTTAAACCGTTTATAAGCGGGGGGAATCCACCAACACAACTTAGATACATTAGATTTTTGATCTTCTCTTCCTCGACCATGGATATCTAAATAAAACGCAGCAAGGGTGATTTCCGCTACATCCTTTCGACGACATAAAACATGGGTTACAGTCACGCCTACGTGCCTCATGATTCTTCTGATCTTCCGCACAGGGGGCCTGTTCCCCAAGTGCCATTGTTATCTATAATGACTTCTTGCATGTGATAGGGCCATGTGTTTTGGGTAATCGATCTGCTCCGCATTCACTCTGCTTTTCAGAGCTGCTTATCCATCTTCACGTCATTGTAAAATAGGTGTTGCTTGAAAATCAGACAATTTGGATGCATTCAGGTTAGCTCTATCTTCTTTTTTCTTAATTCCCGACTTTTTGGACTGTTTCACCCTGATGTTTTTTTCTTTAATTCTTCCCAAAACCTAAGATCCGCGTGTTTATCCACCATCTTAGAAGCCATCCAGCGGTCTTTCTCTGTCGAGGCCGAGGCCCCATGGGCTAGCAAAAACGTGAACAATACTCATACTAAACATAACGGCATTTTTTCCTCCTAAAACAATATCCCTAATAACGTATTGTAATAAGATTTTATGTCTATGTGATTGTCAGGTGAGTCGGGTTTAGCCCATAACATAATGCCAGGGCAAGCGCATCTGCACTGTCATGGGAAAGGGGATCGGGGATGTTTAAAAGACGCTCTATCATGGCCGTCATTTGCGCTTTTGATGCATGTCCATGGCCTGTAATGCTTTGTTTCACAGAGGTTGCAGAGAGTTCAGCACACTTAAGATCATGCAAAGCTCCTATCAACATAGCTACGGCACGTGCATACCCTAAAACCAAAGCAGATGCAGGATATTTGTTGACAAAAATGCGCTCTAACACCAAAACAGTCGGGGCATAACACACCACTACTGCTGATAACTCTTGATATAAAAACAACAGTCTTTCTGCATGATTGGCTTTGCGTGGGGGCTTAATGCACCCTACTCCTTGTACCTTAAATGGCATGGAAGATCCCTTAGATGCGGAAAAATCCTGTTCCAGAACGCCCCATCCCATGGCATGCATGCCAGGATCTACCCCCAAAATGCGCATCAGCTTTAATCCTTTTCAGCGAGCTTGCGAATGCCCTTAGGGGTATTGGTCTTTTCTCTTGCCACCGTATCACCTGCTGGATCCTCCTCTAATTTTTGTTTCATCAGAGCACTCCCTTTTACAGAAAATAAAACAAAAATAACTGGAAAAAAGACAATAGACCAAAAATAAATCCAAGACCAAGATCCGTTGTACTGAAAACAATATATTGTGTTTTTATTTTGATAACTTCCTACTTTAAGCAAAGATATAATGGCAACGGGAAAACACACTAAAGCAAAAAAAATCAACCATCCTAATTTTCCATCATAGTGAAACTTAAATGCAATTTTTTTTGAATCAAAGCTATTTTTTTTCATTTTTTTTGTTTTATTTAAATAATACAAATGATATGATAATTTTCAGTAAACATGAAATCTACTCTTTTGTTCTGCGGTTTCAAAATCCCATCTTGTCTTCATGAGAAGTTTAGTCTAGGCTTTAGTATAAGGGCCCGCTTGGCGGAATGGTAGACGCAGCAGACTTAAAATCTGCCGACTCTTGCGGTCGTGCCAGTTCGAGTCTGGCAGTGGGTAGGTCCCAATTACAAAGAGAATACACTGTGGAAGAAGTTCGTACTATATTCTCAGACATTCAAGAGGTTTTAGACTTCTTGAGGGGGCATCTTTGACGCACAACATATTCCCCAACAGCTTCAGCTCCTTGAACCTCAGCTCCTCGTCCCGACGCTTTGGGATGACCCTCAGAAGGCGGCTCTGCTTTTTAAACGGCGCGATGCCCTTCAAGAAGCCTTAGATACATTCCGCGGGTTAGAACAAACCTTTCAACAGACCAAAGAACTTTTAGAGCTGGCTTATGAAGAGCAGGAAGTAGAAGTATTTCGAGATGCGGAAAAGCAGTTAAAACAGCTTAGAGATGCCATGCATCTGCAGCGGCTTCAGCTTTTTTTCAATCAGCCCGAGGATAAGGGAGGCTGTTTTCTTTCCGTTCAAGCAGGATCAGGGGGGACCGAAGCCCAAGATTGGGCAGCGATGTTGTTGCGCATGTATATACGATGGGCAGAATCTCATCGATATACGGTGGAACTGTTAGAGGACAGTCCGGGCGAAGAAGCAGGATTAAAATCAGCGACTCTAAAGATCAGCGGTACGCGTTTTCCCTATGGTTGGTTAAAGGGAGAATCGGGTGTCCATCGATTGGTGCGCATTTCGCCTTTTGATGCGGCCTCCAGGCGTCATACCAGTTTTGCTTCGGTTTCTGTGATCCCCGAGCCAGACGAAGCCATTGAAATTGAAATTCTAGAAAAAGATATGCGCATCGACACCTATCGTGCATCAGGGGCCGGGGGCCAGCATGTGAACAAAACAGATAGTGCCGTGCGCATTACACATCTTCCTAGCGGCATTGTGGTGCAATGTCAAAACGATCGGTCTCAACATCGCAATCGTGCCATGGCCATGACCATGCTGAAAGCGCGTTTAATTGAACAAGAACGTCAATTGCGATGTGAAAAGGAATCTTCCCAACGCCAAGATGAACGCGGAATTACTTGGGGGCAACAAATTCGTTCTTATGTGCTTCAACCCTACCAATTGGTCAAAGACGTACGTACGGGCATCGAATTTGGCAATCCAGCTGCAGTTTTAGAGGGGGAAATCGATATCTTTTTGCGCGCTTCCCTGGAAAACAACGCAAAACAAACCCTTGTTTGAGAGAAAGGGATGATCCTAGACTGGAATCATCGGATAGAAAAAGTGCTTAAATACAACGAAAAAGGGTTAGCTGGGTTCGGTAAGACGCAGGAGAATTGGTAGAGCTGGGTCTGATTGCCGCCGCTGATGGCAACCAAATCAAGTGCTGCTTTGTTATATCAAGAAGACATAAAATAAATAAAGCAAAAATAGGCTTTGCGTTTATGTTTGTTTGAACCTAAAAAGTAAAGCGATTTGTCAGGCGAGGTTTTTTCTTTAAAAATGTACTCCTGATCCAGAAAAGGTATCCGTTATAGACGCACAATTTTTACGGCTTACACTAAGTACATATTGGACATATTGGGTACAACAGGCTTTGGTTTCTTTGCACAATCGTTGTTGAAGCAGCGATAAATATCAGTGATTGCCAGAGTAGTTTGATTTATGATTTGCGATATTCATGCTTTTTTCGTCAATAAAGTGTCACTATTAGACTTTCTTGCTAACTCCCAAGCCAAGATGCTTTTGAAAACGCATGATTACCATCTTTAGGTTGCCTAAGAGCGGAGATTAACGCGAAGAGAAAGTGAGTGCTATGGCATTGCTTAATTTAATTTATAAATAAAATTCAATTAAAAAGATAACATTATTTGGAAAAAAATGTTATCTTTTTAATTTTCAGTATTGAATAGCGTTTATTCTGCCTGTTTAATGCTAAGTTTTACACGTCCTCGGTCATCTAAGCCTAAAAACTTCACCCGAACCTTATCACCTACTGACAGCACACTGTGAATATCTTCCACACGATTGGGTGAAATTTCACTGATGTGTACCATACCGTCCTTAGAGAATCCAAAATCCACAAAGGCGCCAAAATCCAAGAGCTTTACAACCGTCCCTTGGTACGTTTCTCCCGCAACGGGGCTTCCCATAGTCATTTTTATTCTGCCTGTTTAATGCTAAGTTTTACGCGTCCTCGGTCATCTAAGCCCAAGAACTTTACCCGAACCTTATCTCCTGCTGATAGAACACTGTGAATATCTTCCACACGATTAGGTGAAATTTCACTTATGTGTACCATACCGTCCTTAGAGAATCCAAAATCCACAAAGGCGCCAAAATCCAAGAGCTTTACAACCGTCCCTTGGTACGTTTCTCCCGCAACGGGGCTTCCCATAGTCATTTTTATTCTGCCTGTT
>CANGUX010000016.1 GCA_947457385.1 Holosporales bacterium | reverse complement strand
GTTTGGTTCTTATGGTTTGGTTCTTATGGTTTGGTTCTTATGGTTTGGTTTTGGTCAAAAAATCTTTGGAACACGCCGTTAAAGCATTTTTACATTGAGACATTGCAGTGGTTAATTCTCTGTTTTCAAAAGTAAGATCTTTTACTTTTTTTTCAAGATGTGCAATCGTGTATTGTTCGCTTGGTGCAAAGCCAATATCAATTTTTGAGGCGCTTAAAGAGGCACCTTGGAAGACTGCAAATATTGCGCTTGCAAAACATAAAATACGATGTTTCATGAATATAATAATTTAATAAACTTGTAATCTACAATACAGTTATTTTCCTAAAAACACGTTTAGCTTTTTTGCTTCTGGGGTTTATATTTAAATCATGAGAGCTCTAGATAGCGTTCTGCATCTAGGGCTGCCATACACCCTTGTCCTGCTGCAGTAACAGCTTGTCGATAGCGCTTGTCTTTGACATCCCCTGCGATAAAAATACCCGGGCGTGATGTGGCAGAAGAATCTGGAACGCCTAGAAGATACCCATCGTTATCTCGTTCCAGCCATCGCTTGAAGAGTTCTGTGTTGGGGAGATGACCGATGGCTACAAATACGCCTTGCACGGGTAACACTTGAGACGTTTTTGTTTCAGTCTCTTGCAAACGAAGACCAGTGATGGCTTTGGGATGAGCCGTTCCTATGATTTCAGTGACCACATGATTCCATATAAAACGGATTTTTGGATGGTTAAACAGGCGTTCTTGAAGAATTTTTTCTGCGCGCATTTGATCTCTTCGATGAATTAAGGTCACACGACTGGCATGGTGCGCCAGGTGCAAAGCTTCTTCTGCAGCGCTGTTACCCCCTCCTATAACAGCCACTTCTTTACCTTGAAAAAGACGCCCATCACACACAGCGCAAGAAGAAAGTCCATAGCCCCGAAAGATCGCTTCTTCTTGCAATCCTAACCATTTTGCGCTTGCACCTGTTGCTATAATGACAGCGTTGCTTTGATAGCTGGCGTTTTCCCCCTGACAGAGAAAAGGAGAGCCTGAAAAATCTACAGAAACAATGGTGTCTTCTTTCATCATTGCACCATAATTGCGCGCTTGACGTTCCATTTGCTCCATCAGCCAAGGTCCTTGAATGGGATCTTGAAATCCTGGATAGTTTTCTACGTCGGTGGTCCAGGTAAGCTGCCCCCCTGGTTCTGGTCCTGTCACTAGAATGGGATTGCGTCCAGCCCGTGCTAAATAAAGCGCTGCCGTGTAACCTGCAGGACCTCCACCTATAATGAGTACTTTAGATTGAACGGTTGTCATAAGTGCTAGGGGGTTTGAGTCTTTATCCTCCCATTAGGGTATCGAATTTTTTGCGTTAAACCTAGGGCTAGACTCTTGAAAATGACATGCCAAAAAATCTGCCTTAAACGTAAATTCATTTATTTATTAAATAAAAATTGATATTCAATAAATAATTAAATGATTTAAATATTGTCAAAAAAAAATGCGAATCTTTTAAAAAGCGCATTCGCGCCCATTCCAGTTTTTATCACATAGAATAATCACATAGAATAAACAACAAGCTTCAGATCCTTTGTGACTATGCTGGCAATCTGATGCGCAGTGGGCAAGTTTCTCACAAGACGTTTTCTGCTTCTGTATAAAGCTTTCTGATCCAAGCGCGAATGGCATCAGGGTCTAAAGAATGGAAGACGTTTTCTCGGAATTCAGCAGAGCCAGGAAGCCCTTTGCTATACCAAGCCAGGTGTTTTCGTGCCATGTGAATGCCTTGTTGGATGCCATAATAAGAGAGCATATGGTCAAAGTGCTCTTCTACAAGATTCTGCTGTTCTGCTAAAGAGGGGGGAGGGAGCTTGTTTCCCGTGGTTAAAAAATGGCGAACTTGCGCTAAAAACCAAGGACGACCATACATGCCTCGCCCCACCATAAGCCCTGCACAATGGGGAAGGTTTTGAGCTGCCATTTCTTCATGGTCAATGTCCCCATTGCCAATGATGGGGAAATCGATGGAAGCCTGCAGTGCATGAATAAACGGCCAATCAGCAGAACCATGGAACAGTTGTGCCCGAGTACGACCATGCAAGGTGGCGTAAGCTAAGCCTGACTCTTTTGCAAGATGCATTAAACGGGGGGCATTGAGCTTGCTTTCATCCCATCCTTTTCTCATTTTTACCGTAACAGGAATGGAAACGGCCTTAGTGACAGCCTCAAAAATATGAGAAACCCTCAGCTCATCCTTCATTAAAGCGGCCCCAGCATAGCTGTTGATGGCGATCTTTTTTGCAGGACATCCCATGTTAATATCGATTAAACTGACCCCTAGATCTTGGGCCATGCGTGCAGCTTCGGCCATAATTGCAGGATCATTGCCTGCCAATTGCAAGCCACAGTCTTCGCCCACAGGACAAGGACGATGAAGGGCTTTTTTTGCCTTAGCGCAATAGACCATGGATTGACTGACGATCATTTCTGAAAGCACTAAGCTTGCTCCACCCATTTTTCTAACCACTTGACGAAAGGGAAAATCAGTCACTCCCGATAAAGGAGCCAAAATAAGAACAGGACCTTGAAAAGAATTCAGAACCATCACATGGGAATAAAATAAAAAGCATTGTTTAGTATACCCTTGTGCAAGACAGAAGGAAATATTGAATCATGACAAAGAATTAGCTATAGTGATTTCATTGAAAGATTGTGATTCATTTTAAGGAAAACGTGTTTTTAGTGTGTTTTAAGATAAAAAAGCAGGTGACATAATGCCATCGCCTACCTTACGCACTGAAACCCAGGCCTCTCCTTGGTCCCTTTGGTGGGATGGTTTGGATCGATGGTCTTTTGTGGCCGTATTGTTGTTGATGGCCATGGGGGTATGGCTTATTGCATCGGTGAGTCCTTCGGTGACGTTACAGCACAAGTGGAGTGCCTTTGTGCTATTGAAACGTCATTTGATTATCTTGGTTCCAGGGATGTTGATTTTATTGGCATCAACTCTGGCGGGGAAAAAAGGCATTGTTCAAATGGCTGTAGTCATGGGAATTCTTGCATGGGGAGCCGTTTGGGGAACCCTAGGCTTTGGCATAGAAATTAAGGGGGCAAGACGATGGCTTTCCTTGCTGGGGTTTTCTTTGCAACCTTCAGAATTTCTAAAACCAGCCCTATCCATTATCGTTGCGTTTGTTTTAGCTCAGCATTCTAAAAGCACCTCTAAATTTTTGTATGCCATGGGGATTACTTTGCTGACGTTGCTTCCTTTAGCATTACAGCCTGATTTAGGCATGATGTTTTTGTTGTGTTTGGGCAGTTTTGGGCAATGTTTCGTGGCAGGTCTTTCTTTTCGGGCCATTGGCGTTCTTTTTTGTATGGCGCTGTGTTCTGCCATCGGGGCCTATTTTGCTTTTCCCCATGCGGCCCATCGCATTCAGGTGTTTTTAGGCGCAGGGGTTGAAGATCCTTTTGGAAGCCAATATCAAATTATGCAAGCTTTGAAAGGCTTTGCAGCGGGAGGATTGTTGGGCAAAGGACCCGGATCTGGGACTTTATTGGCGGCTCTTCCCGACGGTCATGCTGATTTTATCTTTGCTGCAGCAGGGGAAGAACTGGGGTTAGTGGTGTGTCTGATTTTATTAGGATTATATGGTTTAATTGGGGTTCGAAGTGTGTGGATAGCCTTTCAAGAAATGGATCTTTTCTATGTTTTGGCCTTGGTGGGATTATCTTTACAGTTTAGCTTTCAGGTGATCCTTAATTTAGCCTCTGTATTGCGATTGGTGCCCACAAAAGGAGTTACCTTGCCTTTTCTTAGTTATGGGGGTTCTTCTTTCTTAAGTTGGTGTTGGGGCATTGGGATGATGCTTGCTTTATCACGACGGTATCGGGGCTTGTCTTATTTTGCTCGTAAATAAAACGGGGCTATTATCATCCAACATAGACTCAGACTGCAGACAACAGGGTGGAGCTCCACCATCCCCCACCAAAAGCTTTCTAAAGCTTTTAGTGGGAGAGCAAACCATCTGTTTACAAAGGGGTTTAAGGACGAGTGAAGACGTAATCAAACCAATATGGGCCGTATTTAGCAATATGCACCCTCTTGCATTCTTCAGCAAGCTTTGTAAAAAGGCCTTGCGAATTTTGAATGATCGTTATTTTTTCTCTATGATTGTGTTTCCACCCTTGATTTTTCATGAATTCTAGAATTTCTGCATCTTTTTCTTTGCTGAATAAACTTTCAATAATTTCAGTTCTTTTGCTATTAAAAAATGCACAATTATTGTAATATGTTATTATTTTTAAATTTTTGCACGTGGTATTGGCGTACTTCGCCAGAAGCTTAAAGCCTTTTAATCCAAAATGATTATGATCTAGATTGAGTTCTTCTAAATTAAACCAGTTGGCTTGAACGAGCGGGAAAAGAGATTCATTCGTCAGACCATTTTTTTCTAGATTGATTTTTTCTAAATTCACCCAAGGGGCTTTTGCCAATACTTGCATGTAGGGTGTTGAATCTTCATTTTTGTCACAAAATCCAGATAAACGAAGCCACTTTAAGGTTTTTCCCCACGGAGCATGGGTTAAGGCTTGGATCTGTTCCATCTTGTTAGTCTTACCCAAACCATCCATATCAAGAACGGTTAAAGGGCATTCATTTAGGGATAAAGCAAAAACATACCTTGGATTTTTTATGTTCAGAGAAACTTCTTTAAGATTGGGAAAAGTTCTTTTAACCAAGCGATGCACACCGTTGTCAGTCCTTAATGTTGTTGTGGACCCAGCAGGGTCAATAAAAATGTTATTATTTTCATCTTTATATAAAGAGATTAATGCTGTAGTAGAGTAGTCTGTAATGTTTCTGATATCAGGATTATTATATTCTCTACCCAGAAAAAAGACTTTGAGCATAGCCCATCGTTCTGGGGTTAAAAGGGTTCCAATGTTAGACGATGGGGTGCTGATACCATGAACCCCCACAATAAGCGCTTCATCCCCTTTATGCACGATGATGGGCCCCCCACTTACACCAGGATTTGTAGCAAGTTTATAAAAAATTTGGTCCCCTTTAACGTCATAGGGTTTTCCTTTCGCACAGTAAGGATAATATTCCTTGGGTTTAGCTTTATCGCCGGGATATCCTGAAACAGAAATCTCTTGCTCCTTAAGCCAAGAAGGATCCGGAGTGTAAAGTCCCACATATCCTGCCCATGGAATACGTTCTTCTAACACACACAGAGCATAATCTTCTTTTCTAAAGCCTTTGTTTTCTTTATTTGATCCAAATTTCATATAATCTGGCGGAATCAAAACACATGAAACCTTAAATTTTTGTCCTGCTTTGGCTCGACCATGCGTATTTACATAAAAATCTAGGGATTTAGGTATTTTAATGGTTTGTTTTTGTTCATTTCGAAAACACACATTATGAGCTGCAGTAATCAAAACATGCTTTTTATATCCATTTATATCTGTGATACAGCAAAGGGTTCCCGTTCCCCAAGTTCCATCGTTTAAAAGCACGCCTTGCATGGTATAGGGCCATTCGTTTTTAGCAATAGGCACACGATTATCCACAAGATTAGCGCTCTTTTTTAAGTCATAACTTTCTGTTGGCCATGGTGCCTGAATGGGGGTTGCCAAGAAATCTTCAAAATCATTTTTCTTGCCTTCAACCTCAAAATTTTCGTCTGATTGTTTAGAGCGGAACCCTCTACTGTTTGTGTTATGCAATGCTGTCAGAAAATCAACATCCTCATCAAAGCTTATAGGAAAAGAATGAAGGTCCTTATTTTCATCAACTTTATAAGGCTCATTTTCACTAATGTGAATCTCATTCTCTCTCTTTTCTGGTTTAGCATCACACACTTTACTGCAAACCGGCCCCGCATAAACCTCATGAGCAGCCATGAAACAGGTTAAAAACAATCCATACAAAGACATGATTTTCTCTCTAAATCGGTACGATTTACGGTAATCCAAAAATCCAGTATTTTCCATGATGGGGATGGGGCCATGTCCACAGGGACAAGATTTAGAGACCGGGCTCTAAGGCATGATACATGGCAATGCCAAATTGGCACAGAAGGAAGAGGTGTGTACTATAGTAAAAGAAAATCTGTTTTTTTGTGACATTTTTGTGATTAAAGTTTCAGGATATTTAACGAGTCATCTTTTGCTTTCTTTGCCCTCTCCCAAGGCAGAGAAAGAGTTTGAAGAAAAACTCTTGTTTATTTGCAAACATGATGCACAAGGGGCCATGGGATTTATTTTGAACCAAACCTTGGTTGGCATTTCTTTGACAGATCTGATTCAGCAAACAGAAGGAGGGATTGAAAGTGGAGGGGACACTCTTTTGCGTGATCCTCCTATTTTTTGGGGCGGGCCTGCTGAAATTGATCGCGGGTTTGTTTTGCATTCTATGGATTATAAGAGCGATCAAACCATTTCTGTGGACGAACAGTATGGGATTACGGCAAATTTAGACATTCTAAAAAACATTATTCATGGGAAAGAGCCCCCTAATGATTATGCGGTTTTTTTGGGCTATAGCGCATGGAAAGCAGGGCAATTAGAAAAAGAAGTCGCACGTCACGCCTGGTTGCCTATTCCCGCAACCCATGCGTTAATTTTTCAGGTTTCCCCCGAAGAAAAATGGGAAAAAGCTTTTCATCAATTAGAGAGCAGCTCTATGTATTTTTCACCCACCCAAGGTAGAGCTTAAACGGGCATGTTGGAATAATTAAGAATGACTAACATCCTAATCTCATGGTTTTTCTTGCTTCTTTTAAGTGGCTGTGGCGGTCCACCTGAAGAGATGATTTTGGGGCCAAAAACACCTAGCCCAAAACGCGCTACCAGCGCCCCTTATGTTATTAATGGGGTCTATTATGCGCCTCAATCGCACTATGAGTTATTTGAAACAGGCATCTCCTCTTATTATGGTGGCCCCGATGGATGTCACGGAACCTCTACATCTATGGGAAAGCGCTTTAATATGTTTGCTCTTACAGCAGCGCACAGGACGCTGCCCTTGCCCTGCGTGATTTTAGTGGAAAACCTGGAGAATCAGAAATCTTTAAAGGTCAAAGTCAATGATCGAGGTCCTTTTATCAATAACCGTATTTTAGACGTTTCATGGAAAGCAGCTGAACGTTTAGGCTTTCTGGAAAAAGGATTGGCTAAAGTACGTATCACGACTTTGGTGGACGAGAGCTTAGCTCTGCCAGAAAATGCGCAGTACGCAAAAAACAAAGGGATTTTCCCAACAGCCCTGAACCAAGAGAAAAGAGTCTTGGCTTCTTCTGCCCCCTTCATACCCCCGTGCAAGACACAACCTATGACGGTCACGCCTCCTCATGTTTGGCAACAATGTGCTGAACTCTCGCAAGAAATTAAACAACGCGCCGTATTGCGTGTGTTTTTGGTGATTTCAGCTCTATCTCTGAACCAAGCTAATGCTCTGCAAAAAACGTTACAAATGTATGGAAAAACGGCCCTTAAAAAGGGGGCCCCCCAAGGCGACCCCTATTATATTTTCATTGGTCCTTTTGCCTCTCGAACCTATGCTCAAGGCTTAAAAAGAAAATTAGCATCCAATTATGTCGTACGTATGGTCGCCGAATAAAGCAGACTGAGTCAGTGAAACTGTTTTAACAATGCCATCTTTATGATTCTTTTAGAGGATACCTCTCGCAAGATCTGTAAAAAATATGATACACTGAATGCGGTGTTTTTAATGTGCCTTCTTTGAAATATATTCGTAATTTTGCCATTATTGCGCATATTGATCATGGAAAATCCACCTTGGCCGATCGATTGTTAGAGCGCTGCAACGCCATCGATCTTCGTCACAAGAAAAATCAATATCTCGATAGCATGGAGTTAGAGCGCGAACGAGGCATCACCATCAAAGCACAAACGGTGAGATTGAGCTACATTGCAAAAAATGGAGAGTCTTATCAACTGAATTTAATGGATACGCCAGGGCATGTGGATTTTGCCTATGAAGTCAGTCGTTCATTGGCAGCGTGTGAGGGGTCTTTGTTGGTGGTGGATGCCAGTCAAGGAATTGAAGCACAAACCCTTGCTACCACCTATCAGGCCATTGAACACCATCACGTCATTGTCCCGGTTTTAAATAAGATCGATTTACCTGCGGCTCATCCAGAAGAGGTGAGGGGGCAACTCAATGACATTGGATTGCCTGGGAATGAAGCGCTTCTTGTATCTGCCAAAACTGGCCAGGGCATTGATGACATTTTGGAAGCCATCGTCCATCGTCTTCCTCCGCCAGAAGGAGATCCCCATGGACCGTTGCGCGCTTTATTGATTGACAGTTGGTATGACGCTTATTTGGGTGTGGTGGTTTTGGTCCGGATTAAAGATGGGATAATGACCCCCAAAATGAAGGTGCGCATGATGGCCACAGGGGCTAGTTACACCTTAGATCAAGTGGGTGTTTTCACCCCCTATCAAAAAGCAACAGAACATCTTGCCACAGGAGAAGTGGGCTATATTTTGGCCAACATCAGGCACATTGAAGATTGCAACATAGGGGATACTTTAACTTCTGATGTAGCACCGGCAACAGAAGCTCTTCCAGGGTTTAAGCCATCACAAGCCGTTGTGTTTTGCAGTTTGTTCCCAGCAGAGGCGCCTGATTTTGAAAAATTAAGGGATGCTTTGCAGAAATTGCGCTTGAATGATGCCAGTTTTTCCTTTGATCCAGATTCTTCTACGGCATTGGGCTTGGGGTTTCGCTGTGGCTTTTTAGGATTATTGCATTTAGAGATCATTCAAGAGCGACTCCAGCGTGAATTTGATTTAGATTTGGTGCTGACAGCACCCAGTGTGGTATATCGCATTGTCATGCGACGGGGTCCTGTAAAAGAGCTTCACAATCCTTCCGAACTACCAGATCCAACGCATATCGAACATATCGAAGAACCATGGATTCAAGCCACGGTTTTGGTGCCAGAAGCCCATGTTGGGCCTGTATTGGGGTTGTTGGCAGAACGTCGAGGCATTCAAAAAGCCTTTCATACCATGGGAGATCAGCGGATTATGCTGACCTATCGCTTGCCCCTTAATGAAGTGATCTTTGATTTTTATGATACCTTAAAGACACTCAGTCGAGGCTATGCCAGCTTTGATTATCAAGCCGATGGGTATGAACCGGGCGATCTTGTAAAGCTATCTATTTTGCTTAACGGAGAGCCTGTGGATGCGCTTTCCAGCATCGTTCCGCGTCTTCGAGCCATGAGCCGAGGGCGTGCTGTTTGTGAAAAATTAAAAGATTTGATTCCTAGGCAGTTATTTCCCATTGCCATTCAAGCCGCTTTAGGAGGCAAAATTATTGCCAGGGAAACCATTTCTGCTTTGCGCAAAAATGTCACAGCCAAATGCTATGGTGGGGATATTTCACGTAAACGCAAACTATTAGATAAGCAGAAAAAAGGGAAAAAGCGCATGCGTCAGTTTGGTTCGGTTGAAGTACCACAAGAAGCCTTTATTGCGGTGCTTAAACTAAAAGAATAAGCGTTCGTATCTTTATCTGGCTTTATTCTTTCCGCTGTGTCCTTTAGGGTCTTTGTCCTGTGGCTTAGCAAAGCCTCTAAAAAGACCTTGAATAAGACGCATAAAAGGGCATTGGGAGGTTTTGAAAGATCTTCCAGATGAAGAAAAGCACATTTTCTTTCAGAACTCATGCCAAGCTGTTCATGTGACGCGCTTGAAGATTTGGGAAGACAAAACAAAACAATAGCTTTGTTGGGTTGCATGCCATAGTCTCGTGATTGATCTGGTAGAGCCTGCTGGGCCCATAAGAAAGCAGATCATTTTAAAGCTTTATCCACTATAAAGATGCCCATTCCATCCTTAAAGGCTTATAAGAAAGAAGGGCTGCTTTTCTGGGCACAATTTTTTTGCAGAACTCCAGCCAAGCTGTTCATGTGACTGGCTTGAATATGCACAGAGAGAATGTCGCCGACCTGTGCATGAGGATCCTTAAAATGGACGGGCTGTGAAAAGGGGCTTCGTCCCATCCAGCCCTCATCACGCGCGGATTCCACGAGCACTTCGAAGGTTTGCCCAACACATCCATCATTAAACTGTTTTCGGTGTTGGTTGAGTTGATCCTGCAATCGATACAGCCGTTCTTTTTGGATGTCCTCTGGAATTTGGGGCAAAAGAGCAGCTGGCGTTCCAGGTCTTGGGCTGTAGGTAAAGGAATAGGATTGTGCAAACTGCACATCAAGGGCTAACTGACAGGTGTCTTCAAAATCTTCTTCGCTTTCTCCCGGGTAGCCTACGATAAAATCAGATGAAAAAGCAATAGACGGTTTAGCTTTTCGAAATCGCTCTAAAATATCTAGGTAAAAAGCTCGGGTATAGTTGCGGTTCATTTGGGCCAATATTTTATCCGAGCCAGATTGCACTGGAAGATGCAAAATGGGCATCAGCACGTCAAGGTCACGATGGGCTGCAATCAAGGCATCATCTACGTCCCTAGGATGTGACGTCATATAGCGCAAACGATGCAGCCCAGGGATGTCTGCGCAAGCCATCAACAATTCGCCCAACCCACATACCTTTCCTGATGCATCGACTCCATGATAGGCATTGACGTTTTGTCCTAAAAGCATCAGCTCTTTTGCACCTTGTTCCACCAACTGTCGCGCTTCACGCAAAACGTCTTCCACAGGACGCGAGTATTCCGGGCCCCGTGTGTAGGGCACCACGCAATAGCGACAAAATTTATTGCACCCCTCTTGAATGGTCAGAAAAGCTTGATAAGAAGCTGATTTAAGAGTGCGTGCAGGCAGTTCATCAAATTTAGCCATTTTTGGAAAGCCCATAGAAATATGAGGCATTCCTTTTTCGCGAAGCAATCGCACAATGGTTTCTGGCAAGGTGTGAATGGTTTGAGGCCCTATGATGACGTCCACATAGGGGGCTCTTTTTAGAATGGAAGCGCCCAGAGCTTGCCCTACGCATCCTGCCACCACGAGAAGAGAGGTCGCTTGTGGATCTCGGCCTTTTCGTATTTTGTGGAATCGCCCTAAATCTGAAAAGAGTTTATCTTCTGCCTTAGCACGAATATGGCATGTGTTGATGATGATCAAATCCGCGTCTTCTGGGGATGCTATCGTCTTAAATCCTAAGGGAAGGAGGGACTCTTCCATGCGCTCTGAATCATAGGCATTCATTTGACATCCATAGGTTTTGATATAGAGTCGTTTAGAATTTTCAGAGCTAGGCATGACCAGATTTCCTTTAAGGACTATCTTGTTCAGGGTAAGAGAAGCACTTAAAAACCACAAGACAATCCCCTGTATAAAGTTATGGTTTAAGAAAAACAGAGGGAGGAGAAACCACTTCATGCAGTTGTTGCATGCGCAACTGTCTCATTTCTTTGCGTCCTCGAGCTGTTAAAAGCTCTGAATACAAGGCCGATCTTACTTCTGCTTCGGTGGGAGGCTTTAAGTTCAGCGTTTTGGGATCTTTCCGATCTACCAGCACAAAAAGCATAATTTTTGTGGGATGTTCTTTTGATGGCAGTAAGAGGGGACCAAAGATAACCCCGATTTCCCCTTTTAGCAAGAAAGGATGAAGCAAGGCATCAAAATGGGTCAAACTTTTCCATTCAGTCAGTCCCCCTGAATTCCGAGTAGAAGATTCTGAAAACTGTTGTGCTAACTTTGCAAAAGGAGTGCCTTCATCCAGCAGTTTTTTTAGATCCTTCCCATGAGCTTCCACTGCAGATCGACGGGAAGGTTCTGGGATTTCCAAGACGATTTCAGCCAATTGAAACACCATAGATTGATGCTCTTTTTCCCATTTTTCCTGAACCCGTTTGATGTCTTGCTCGGAAACACGAAGAAAGGGGCCATATTTTTGTTCGATATAGAGCATCCATAACAAAGAAGCTTCCACTTGGTTGCGCAAGGTTTTTTCACGAATTCCCATGCTGGATAACATCTTTTTTAACTGTCCTGATTTTAGTTTGCCATTTTCCTCGATGTCAGAAATGCGTTGATTGATCTCTGCTTCGGTAACAGAAATCTTTTGTTTTTCAGCTGCTTTTCGCTGCAGAGCTTCATCAATCAAAGTTTCTAAAACTTGAGGATAAAATTGTTTTTCTAAAGCAGGGGTGACTGCTTGACCTGACATGGCCAACATAAAACGAAGACGTTCTAAGACGTCCTCATGGGAAATGGCTTCTAGGTCAACTTTGCCTACAACACGATGGCTAGACGCATGAACCAAGCCAGGAGCGCCCCATGAACACAGGCTTGTCACCATGAACAAAGGCATTATAACAGAGGTGGGAATAAGATTTTTCATAAGGAATCCATAGAATCTTGCTTAAAATGGGCCAAGCTTTTATCCTAAAACATAAAAACGAATGGGTCTTTTTCAGCGCGGTTTCTTTCGATCTCTCCTTTTTACGACGTTAGGAATAAGTGCTATTTTAACATTAATGATTTGGCTAGCGCAATCACTTAGTTTTGCTTCTTTATTTGCTCAACAAAGCACAACATTAAAAGAAATACTTGGACTTTTTAGTAGTTTATTTCCTCGCATTGTTTTGGTAACCGTTCCTGCTGCCTTTCTTTTAGCCATGTTGTGGGAATTCCATCGCCTTTTTCGAGACCATGAACATGACGCGTTAAGCTCTTGCGGGGCCTCTCCTTGGTTTTTTGCTTGGCCTTGTGTGGTGTTGTCTCTGGGTATGACTGCAGCTCTGTTTGCAGTGAGTTTGCTGTTGGTTCCCATGGCGGCACGCTTTTCAAAGGAAACACACTATCGCACGCGCCATCATCTCGATCCTTCTTTCCTTACACCTGGTGTCTTTTTTCAAATCGATGGGCGCACCTTTTATGTCCACAAACAAAAGACAAAGCAGCATTTTGAAGGCATCATGATTTATGATGGGAAAAACCCAAAAAATATTCGTGTGCTTACGGGACAAATGGCAGCCATTCATCCCAAAGAAGAGGGCATGGAATTGACCATTCACGATGGCACCCAGCATATCTATAAGCATTCCAAAGCTCCATCGGTCTTGATGTTTAAAAAATACACCTTTCAGTTTCTTCCAGGTAAAGCAAAACTGCGCAAGAAACATGAAGAAGAACGCTCTTTGCAAGAGCTCAGACATCCTTCCTCTGAAAAAGAAGCAAGAGATTTTAACAAAGAGATGAGCAAGCGTTTTTTTCTACCTTTGATGCCTCTGATCATCAGCCTAGGTCTTTCATGGATTTTGCTTTTTTTGGGAAGAAGTCTTTGGATGTCTTTGCTGGGGGTTGTTTTGGCCAGTGGATTATATCGATTGGTTTTTTGGCCTTTTGGGTTGGGTTCTCTTTTTCCCCTATGGATCAGTTTGGGGCTTTGGATTTATAGCTATGGGATGCGTATCAAACCTCAGCCTAAGACCTAGCAAAACGTGAGAATCTTGTGCCAGAAAAAGCCCGTGCTCTTCAATGTAAAGGTTCACAATGGGTTAAAAAAGAGATACACTAAAGCAGATCATCCTCCTATTTCATGCTTAAGAAATGCTTTTTTCAAAAGTTCATTTACATAGGGTTACATATGGGGTCTTTTTTTTGACCATGCTTGCCGGATGCTCGCCTGAAACACCGGTATCTAAAGGGTTGACTTATTTAAAGAATGAGCCCCTCTGTATTCCTGTGCAACATATCCAGGTGTGTGATGAAGGGGGGGGAGGGGATAGCATAGAGCGTCTAGCCCCCATTGCTTTAAAAGAAATGGTCAAGCAGTGGGCGCAAGAGCATTTTTCAGCAGGCAGTGGACATGGGACTTTGCGTGTTCTGGTGAAAGAGGCGTTCGTGCAAGAGATTCCATTGGCACCTCAATCTGGCATTCAAAGGATAGTACGCATAGAGAATTCAGAAAAATATGTGGGTCGTATTCGTATCGCCTTTGAATTTGTGCCTCAAAAAAAACAGGGGCTCGGTCGTATTGTCGTCCATGTTTCACGTGAAAAATATGTGCCTGAGAATTTTTCCATCAAAGAACGACGAGCCCTGCTTTTGTGCCTATACGAAGATTTGATCAATCAGTTAACTCTTGAAACGGATAAGGCTATTTCCGAGATGTTGCAGAATTCAGGAGATGCGTAATGCTTTTATTGATTCATCCTTGACTTTTGTAGAACTATACTTGTGAAAATCACTCTTTTTAAGTGAGGTTTATGGTTATGATGAGCTCAAAAATTTTTCAACCGTTGGTTGCGATGCGGTTTCATCCTAAAGTGTGGCTATTTGTGCGTTGGGGGCTATTTCTGACCATTCTCTTTGGGGTTACGGGATTTCCTGCAATTGCCATGGTCAGTTTGATGGTTACAGCTATGATTTTAGCTTTTTTTCGAGATCCTTTGCGTGTTTCACCCGATATTCCTGGGGTTATTCTAAGCCCTGCAGATGGCATGCTGATGGAAATCCAAGAAGAAGCCGAGCCTCCTGCCGAGTTGGGATTGTCTGGAAAATGGAAAAAAATAGGCATTTTTTTGGCACCTTGGGATGTGCATATTAACCGATTCCCAGTGGAAGGACGTGTTGAAAAACGCGTTTATAAAGAGGGAAAATTTGCACATGTGGCCACGACAAACTCTCGTCCTGAAAATGAACGACTTAGTTTATTGATTGCGTTGCCCTCAAAAGAGCAGATGGTGTGTGTTCAGATTGCTGGATTTTTGGCCAGACGTATTGTCTGTGATGCCGAACCAGAAGAGATCCTCATGGCAGGTCAAAAGTATGGCATTATTTGCTTTGGCAGTCGTGTCGATCTCTATGTACGTCCTCATGTGATGATTTGGGCTAAGGAAGGGCAAAGAATGATCGGGGGGGAAAGCATTTTGGGTGTACTCCCAGAAACCCCTGAGTTAGATTAAAGCCATGCTTTGTATTGCTGCATAAAGTGCTGTGCATGGATCTAAATTAAAGCTTATATCACTTCTAATGCATGATGGGAGCACAGAGAAGTTTTCATAAACATTTTGCAAAAAAGTCTTTTTAGATTAGAGCAAAAGGGGAAGGCCCCATAGGGGGCGGTGGATGCTTTGGGCGCAAGTGCTTGGATTGTCTTTAACGTTATCAAAGACAATATACCCCAAACTTTACTTTAACACGTCTGCACGAAGTTAGCATGCCTATGTTACGGCTAATAAAGGCGATGTGACGCGGAAGTGTTGATTGACCTTTGGCTCATTTTCCCATGTTTTGATATAAAAGCTTCTGCTTTTCCATCAAATCAGTGCACGCCAGTTCAATCAGCCGTCCATCTGTTTTTTCATGTTGGCTTGGTGCATTTGAGCCAGCTTGGCTGGCCATTGTGTGAGAGAGGTATGCCCATGAAGAATATCTGCAATGCCTTGCACAAGCGGAAGAGAAAGATGCACCGTTTTAGCACGCGCCTGGATGGCGGCAAGGCTTTTTACTCCCTCAACAAGGTTAGAAGAAGGATTGGGAAAAAACCGACCAAATTGACTGTTGCGTGAATGCGGGCTGGTGCAGGTTAAAATCAAATCTCCTAATCCTGCAAAACCAAGAGCTGTTTCTGGATGGCCCCCTAAAGCACAAGAAAAGCGTTGACTTTCCTGAAGCGCCAAAACTAAAAATGTAGCCAATAGATTTTCCCCTAGCCCAGCTTGGTACAACAAACCATATCCAATGGCCATAATGTTTTTGAACACGCTTAAGGCTTGGAGGCCCATTAAATCTAGCGTTGGCTCTAACAGAAAAGGGCCTTCCTTAAAAAAGGATAGTATTTTCATCAGCGTGATCGAATCTTTGGCAGCCATGCTTATACCACAAGGCCATCCTTTTTCAACTTCTGCAGCAAGATTAGGCCCCCCCAAAGCACCCATCGCACAATAAGGCAAAATCTCTTCCCCAATTTCACTCATGAATTGTGCACTTTTGTGCTCTAATCCCTTGGAAGCCATCACACATAGTTCAAGAGGAAAGGCATCAAGCGCCATGAGGACAGAGCGAACCTCTTGCGCTGGCACAGCCACAATAATACACCTTGAAAAATTCAGCACTTCTTCCAGAGAAGAAGAAACAAACTCAGCAGGACGTCGCCCCCATAAACGCACAAGGGTCCCTGAAGCTCGGAGAGCAGATGCTATAGCGTGTCCCCAGGCTCCAGCCCCTAGTACACTGATACGACGCACCCTTTCTCCTTGTTTTTTTAAACACGCCTTGTAGGATTCGAACCTACGACATTCGGCTTAGAAGGCCGATGCTCTATCCAACTGAGCTAAAGGCGCATGTCATACATTATGACACGCATTGCATCTTATAATCAAGCTATCCTTTCACCATGAACAATTGTAAAATAAAACAATAATAGTCAAATTAATTTAATTCATTGTTGTTTTTTGTTCAATGAATTGTTTGTTGTAATTTTTTTAGAATTATTAAAAATTTTAAATAAAAATAAATTATATTAGTT
>CANGUX010000015.1 GCA_947457385.1 Holosporales bacterium | reverse complement strand
TAAAAATAGAGCAAATGATTTAGGCTAGTATTCAACTTTATTTTAGATATTGATGATATAGAAATAAGTTTGTGCGGCGTTTCGAAAAAAGTCTAGTGTAGGGTTAAAGAAGGCTTTATATTGATCCAGTAGGTGCAACATGATACGATCCAAAGATCTAAAGATAAAAAAAGAAAAAAAAATGGAGGATAAAGGACCAATTCTGGTGACAGGGGTTGCAGGGTTTATTGGCTATCATGTGGCAAAAGCGCTTTTAAACCAAGGATTTTCTGTCGTTGGCATTGATAATCTTGATCCTTATTATGATGTCGCCTTAAAACAAGCGCGTTTGGATCAGATCCAATCCTTTTCTACGTTTACCTTTCATTTTCTCGATATTCGAGATCGTCCAGCGCTGGAAGCCTTTGTTTCTAAGCAATCCTTTTCTCATGTCATTCACCTTGCAGCACAAGCAGGGGTGCGCCACAGCTTGACACACCCTTATGCCTATGGGGATACCAATCTCTTGGGGCATCTGAATATGCTGGAAGCCTGTCGTGCCTGGAAGGTACAGCATTTTGTCTATGCCAGCAGTTCATCGGTCTATGGAGCCAGCAAGGACTTTCCCTTTAAGATCCAAGATCCTGCTAACACACCTCTGTCCCTCTATGCTGCAACCAAGCGATCGCAAGAAATGATGAGCTATGCCTATAGTCATCTTTTTTCTATTCCGTCTTCGGGATTGCGTTTTTTTACGGTTTATGGACCTTGGGGACGTCCAGATATGTCGGCTTTTTTATTTCTTCGCTCTTTGTTGGCAGATCAAGAGTTTCCCGTTTTTAATTATGGCAATATGCGCAGAAACTTTACCTATATCGACGATATTGTTCAGGGCATTTTGGGATGCCTAGGACGGTCTTTTGCTGAAGGCGTGTTTCATAATCTCTATAATTTAGGACAAAATCATTCAGAGAGTTTGCTGGATTTTATTGCAGCATTAGAACATCTCACAGGAAAGCAAGCGCGCATGCGTCTAGAGCCCTTGCAACCGGGGGATGTGCCAGAAACGCTGGCAGATCTTTCAGAATCTCAGGCGGATTTTGGCTTTTCTCCAAAAATTGCCTTAAAAGAAGGTCTTTCCCATTTCGTGGCATGGTATAGAACGATGTATCCGCAAGAATTTTAAGAGAAGGGGGGGCGCTTTTTTCTGCATCATGGACGCATTCCACGGGTGCAATTCTGAAAATCGCAACTTTTTTACTTTTTTTATTTTTGCATTTTCTTCGGATAAGATTTTATATTCTTTTTGTGCAGTTCTTAAATGATGTTCTGCATCCGCGATCTACTTTGAGAAAGCTGCAATTTCAGACTCTATGTCAATCTTTTTATTGTTTAATAATTTTACTCTTTTTGGTTAATTTGTTGTTTGAATTTCTACTGGATTATATTTTACTTAAACGGAACTATTGTTTTTTTCATAACAGTGTATCTCCGTTTTTTGCATTAAAGAGATAAAATATCCGATCTCTTTAATGCATTTTTCTGATTCTTAAGTTCTTAATGGGATGTTCTGTATTCAATTCTCTAATTTTTTCTGCAATGGTATGCTGTGATTTTTAAGATTTGGATTTCTTGCCATTGAAAAGATATAAAGGAGGCGTCCAAACTAGATTTGGACGCAAAAGCATCCATGTCTAAAAGAAGCATGGATGAGGATAAATAGATGTTTCATGCTTTTTGCATGAATTAATCTTTTTATCATTATTTCTTTTTAATTAATTCTAATTTCTTTTCTTCAACTGTTTTTCTTAGAAAATTATTTTCTGTTATTAAATTTGCATTTTGTTTGGAAAAACTACCTGATTTTAATCTATCAAATTCCGATTCTATTGCCTGTTTTTGTTTTTTAAGGAGATCAAGGGTAGCTTCTAACGCTTTGCTTTCTTCATGTAAAAGGTGGACTTCCATTTTGTTTTTTTCATGAATTTCCTGCATTTTTTTTGTGTGTGCTGCTTTTAAGTCCTTAATTTCTTGGTTTAATTCTTCATTAAGTGTATATTCAATGTATTCTATGTTTTTTTTATGCCTTTCTTCTATCCTTTTAAATGTATTTTTTATGTTATTTTTTGACCATTCTATTAATTCATTTTGTTCTTTTAATTCTTTATTTAAATCGAATAGATATTTTTCCAATTCTTTAATTTCATTTTTTACATTAGAATGCATAGCAAGAGAATCTTGCTGTGCCTTTGAATAAGGACTCAGAGGCTCGTCATTAGAAGACATAGCTTGGGTCCCCAAAAGGGCGATTAAAGAAAAAAGAGTGCTGTAAATGGGGGTTTTTTTCATGATGGTTCTCCTTAAAGAGGGAATGTATGTAATTTATTTTCTGTTGGCTTCACGTGTCTCTAATGTCTTGTTTAAATTTTCTATAACTTGTTTTAGCTCTTCATTTTCTTTTTTTAATTTTTCATTTGTTACATAAAGTGTAGAATCTTTTAATGAGTTAACTTTTTCCAGGACAGAATTCTCTAATTCTTTAATGCCCTGCTCAAATTCTGAAATAATGTTTTTCAACAAAAGAATGGCCTTGTGATTCTCAGCTAAGACTTCTTGGTGTCCTTTTTTTATGGCACGCAACTCTTCTGCGTGCTCCGTTTTTAATTCTTGAGAGATGCCGCGTATTTTTTTTCTGGATAAATCCTGGATTTCAAGGGCTTCCTGATGCATGCGTTCCTCTTCTTTACTGACATCTGATTTTCCAGTCTCTTTGATGTCATCATGGATTTTTCTTGATGCTTTTAGTTCGTTTACAACTTTTTGCACTTTCTCTCTCAGTGCGTTAGCTTCATTTTCTAAGGCATTGTGAGCCTCTAAAGCTTCTTTCTGCACCGCTGAAAATTCTTTAGAAGCCAGAGCAGGTGAAGCCATTGATAAAATTGAAAGTAAAGAAAATACAATGTTATTTTTACAAATTGTTTTTTTCATAAATTTTTCCTGTAAGTTGATATCATTATTTTGAACTAAAATAGAAAAAAAAACATAAAAACAAACTGGATTACGCCTATTTTATATATCGTGGTGCACAAAAGACCTTCAATGTCTCTATGGCACTGGGGTCGCAATCATAAAACAAAAGATTATACTGAAAAAAAAGGGCTTAGATGAGATAAACGTGTCGTCTATGTGTCTTGTGGATGGTTCTGGGTTTCTTTTCCGTGCTTTTTTTGCTTTGCCTCCGCTTTTAACGCCTGAAGGCAACCCCATTGGTGCAATCTTAGGATTTATAAACATGATCCTTAAAGTGCAAGAAGAACATGCCCCAGACTATTGGGCTCTTGCACTGGATTGTGGGAGATCAACCCATCGCACACAGCTTGACCCCAACTATAAGGCCAATCGTTCAGAGATCCATCCTGATTTGGGTGCGCAATTTGCCCTAATGCCAGAGCTTTGCAAGGCTATGAACCTGGTGCTCTTGCAAGAAAAGGGAGTGGAAGCCGATGATCTTTTGGCCACTTATACCAAAGCCGCAAAACAGGCAGGTCATAAGGTGTTGGTGGTGTCCTCGGATAAAGATATGATGCAGCTGGTGGGGGGGCCTGTTGAGATGTTCGATCCTTTAAAGCAAAAACGATGGGATGAGAGAGCGGTGCAAGAAGCTTGGGGGGTTCTGCCTTATCAATTATCGTCTTTAATGGCTTTAATGGGGGATGCGAGCGATAACATTCAAGGTATACCAGGGGTAGGCCCCAAAACAGCCCTAAAATGGTTGACGCTTTGCGGTTCTTTAGAGTCTTTGCTTTTAAATCCATCTCAGCTGAAAAATCCCACAAAAGAAGAACTGGTCAGACGTTATGCCCCGCAAGTGCTTGTTTGCCATGATTTGGTGCGTCTTCAGGAAGATTTACCCCTGCTGTATCCCTTAGAGGCATTGGCCTATCGCCCTCCTGATTCGGAAGGCATGAACGCTTTTGTGACACGTTATCACTTGGATGCGCTAAAACGTCGCCTCATTCGCAAGGGGATCATCTTGGAATCTGTGGCTCCAGTTGAGGTCATGCACGCTAACGCAAAGATCACACAAGAAGCCTTAGAAAAAGAGGGAAAAGTGAGTTTGGTGCTGCATCAAACCTCAGAAAAAAAATTGGGCGTTTCCCTGGCCTGGGGCAATCATGGAGCGTATGTCTCTTGGGAAGACTTTTTAGAGCTTGTTCCCATACTGTCAAATCCCGCCATTCTTAAGATTATGGTTGATGTAAAACAGGTCATGCATGATTTTTGGAATGAGGGAATGGCCTTCACTCTTTTTCCTTTTGAGGATGTCAGTGTGCTCTCTTATATCGTATCGGGCGGTGGGCATGCTTTGAATACGCCAGAGGTCATGATAGAACGCGTTCTGGAGAAATCATGGCAAGACACGGCTGTGGAAGCGCGCGCCAGGCTTCTTTTTCAAGCCTATCAAACATTACGTCATGCGCTGCGTGACATGCACGCTACGACGATTTATGAAGTGTTTGACCGTCCGTGCATTACAGTGCTTGCAGAGATTGAAAGAACAGGGATATCCCTTGATGTCCCTGCTTTGCAGGCTCTTTCTTCTGAGCTTTCTGAGAAACTAAAAGCCTTAGAGCAGCTTGTATTTAAAGCTTCTGGAACATCCTTTTTGTTGCAATCTCCCAAACAACTGGGAAACATTTTATTTGATACATTAAAATGGCCAGGGGGGAGGCGGGGAAAATCAGGGGCTTATCATACATCCAGTGTTATTCTTGAAGCGTTTGCCTTGTATGAAGGAGACGATGAAGCGTCTATAGGAAGACGAGAGTTGGCTTCAATCTTATTGCAATGGCGCCAACTTTCAAAATTGCGTAATACTTATACCGAAGTGCTACCGGCTTTGGTGGATCCCAAAACAGGGAAAATTTTTACAACCTATACCATGCATGTGACGTCTACGGGAAGGCTTTCTTCCATCCATCCAAATTTGCAAAACATCCCCGTGCGTTCCGTTGAAGGGAAAAAAATCCGTCAGGCTTTTCATGCATCCAGCCCCAATCATGTCCTGCTTTCCTTAGATTATTCCAATATAGAACTGCGCTTGTTGGCACACATGGGAAATATTTCTCCTTTGAAGGAGATGTTTTCTCGCAAGGAAGATGTGCATGCGCAAACGGCTTCTGAACTGTTTGATGTGCTCCTGAATGACGTGACACCCGAGTTGCGCAGGCAAGCCAAAATCTTAAATTTTGGGGTATTATACGGCATAGGAGCTTTTGGGTTAGCGCAACAATTGTCTATTTCGTTGAGTCAAGCCAAAAGGGCTATTGCAAAAATGATGGATCATTATCCTGGTCTGGTGCAGTATCAGGAAAAGTGTAAGGAAAACGCACGTCGTGAAGGGTTTGTCATGACGTTATGGGGGCGACGATGTTATATCCCTGATATCCAAAGTAAAAAGCATGCCTTAAGAGCGGCGGCAGAGCGTCAGGCCATTAATGCGCCTTTACAGGGAACCAGTGCAGATATTATAAAACGTGCCATGATTCATGGGGCCCAGTGGATCCAAAAAACAGCATCTCCAGCAAGAATAGTGTTGCAGGTTCATGATGAATTGATTTTAGATGTTCCCAAGGCTTGTCTAGAGGAAACGCAACAAGCTTTTATAGCATTGATGGAATCGGCCGTCGTGCTTTCTGTGCCCTTGGTAGTGCATGCCCATGCTTCTTTTTCTTGGCAATAAACTATGCTGTGCAGGGAAGGGAAAGAAGGGGGCTCTCCCCCCTCTGCGGGCAGGGATTAAGAGCGCCCTGTTAAATCTTGGTAAAGGGTTGAGAAAAAACCAGGATTTTTCTTTTTAACGTCATTGTCCTTATAGGCTTTTTTTAATAGATCCTTTAGGGCAATGCTCGGTTTAAAAATAGGCACAACTTTTTCTGGGATGACCAGCATTTCGCCTGTTTGTGGATTGTGTGCTTTGTGTGCATGGCGCGTACGCACAGAGAAAACGCCAAATCCACGGAGCTCTACCCGTTGATGATGGCTAAGATAAAAAGTCACCATTTCGAAAAAAAGGCTTACGGCCTCTTCGATGGTCTTTTTCGGAATATGGGGGGTTGCATTGCACACTGCAATGATGAGGTCTCGTTTTGTCATGAAAATAGAATAGTTTTTACTGTGTTTCTATGATTCTATTCTCAACTTTTTTAAAAAGCGTAATTTTTTAAAATATTGCTTGTTTTATTTGTTTTATGTTTTGTGCATTAAAGATGAAGGGGAGCTTTTTTAGGCGTATTTCGGCTTAAAACAACGTACATAATAGGCACAATAAAGAGGGTAAACAATGTCCCTAAACTCATCCCACCCACAATAACTGCACCTATTTGACGCCGAGCTTCTGAACCTGCTCCCGTGGCCGTGGCCAGAGGAAGAGCCCCCAAGACCATGGCAAGCGTAGTCATTAAAATGGGACGAAGCCTCAACCTACAAGCTTCTTGAATCGCTTCTACGCTCTGCAAGCCTAAGGCACGTTGTTGATTGGCAAAATCCACCAAGAGAATACCATGTTTGGTAATCAAACCTACCAAAGTAATCAACCCAATTTGGCTGTAGATATTCAAAGAAGCGCCTGGAAGAAAATACAACGTTAAAATAGCTCCCCCTACCGCCATGGGAACGCTGAAAATGATGATAAACGGAGCCATAAAACTTTCAAATTGCGCCGCTATGACCAAAAAGATAAAGAGAACAGCCAACGCAAATACCCCATAAATGGTACTGCTTTCTTTAAAAAAGCGTTTTAAATCGCCTGAAGGCTCTATTTCATAGCCCAAAGGAAGGATTTTTTCTGCTTTTTCACGAAAGAGCAAAAAACTATCTCCTAGACTTTCTCCCGGTTTCAGCTCTGCACTGATGCCAAAAGAACGTTTTTTCATAGAGTGACTGATGGAAGGGTCGCTTTGTTTCTGTTCAAAAGAAATGAGCTCCCGAATGGGGATCATCACTTCTCGTGCATTTTTCCCCGGTTGTCGAATAACCCCCTTCACAGAAAGTTGAGCTACATCCTCAATAGATCGACGGAATTGCTCATTCAGTCGCACACGCACTGGGAACATCCTGCCTTCTTTTTCAAAACGGGTGATACTCATGCCTTTTACAAACACCTGCAATACTTCTGCAAGATCTTTTGGATCGATGCCCAATTGACCTAAGCGTTCTCGATTAAAGGTCATCTCTGTTTCAGGCACTTGCGCGGTTTCAGAAGGATCGACTCTTTCAATAAAGGGTTGCTCTCTTAAAAGTCTCTTGACTTTTTTTCCTACTTTTAGAATTTCTTCTGCAGAAGCATTACTCAGCAATTTAAAATCTAAAGAAGATGTACTGCCTGATCCTTGTTCAATGATGGAACTGCTGGGGCAAAAGGGGCTTCCATAGAGACCTCGAATTTCTTCTAATTTAGGAAGAAGGTCATTTCGAATATCTCGGCAAGACCGTTTACGATCTTTCCAAGGAATCAGCGTGCTCTCTGAAGAAGAGGACTGACGGGACTGCATGACAATCAAGCGATTTTTAATTTCTGGAATGTCCTGAAGCAGTTGATCGATCTGAGGAATGCGCTTGGATACATACCCTAAAGTTTTAGAGGGTAGCGCTGAAAAATCAATATACAAACGCCCCTCATCTGACCGGGGTGCCAGCTCTTTTTTCAATCCCCAAGTCTTGTTACGCGTTACCATCATGGATCCCATTAACCCCGTAAACGCCAAAGCAAAAAGCAAAATAATGGTTTTATGCTGGAAGGAAAAGCGTATGCCTTTCATGTATAGCGTTTCAGATTGCATCAAGATCCAATCAATAGCCCGATTAATGGGGCCAAAAAGTTTTGATGAAGTGGCCTTGTGCGGTTTTAAAATATACGCACACATCATGGGGGATAAGGTCAAGGCGACAATGCCAGAAATAATCACGGCACTGGCTAAGGTTAGGGCAAATTCTTTAAATACTTTTCCCACCAAACCAGGGGCCATGGCAATAGGGGCATAAACTGCCGCCAGCGTTAAGGTCATGGCAATGACAGAAAACCGAATTTCGCGTGTTCCAAGGATGGCGGCTTGAAACGCAGAGGTGCCTTTTTCCATCACGCGGTAAATATTTTCCAATACGACAATGGCATCATCCACCACCAATCCAATGGCCAGAACAAGAGCCAAAAGAGATAAGACATTAATGGTGAACCCCAACGTGTACATGATAAAAAATGAACCAATAAGGGAAATAGGAATGGTGATCAGAGGAATAAATGCAGCTGAATAAGATCTTAGAAAGAAGAAGACGACTCCAATCACCAAAACAATGGCTTCTAAGATGGCACTGTATACTTGATCGATGGAATCCTTAATAAAGAGGGATTTATCCGTTGCTACATGAATGGTTACGCCTTTTGGAAAAGTCTTTTGCAACGTTTCGATGCGCGCGCGAACTTCTTTTGAAATATCAATGGGGTTGGCATCTCCCTGAGGTCGAATGGAAAGGGATACGGCACGTTCACCGTTAAAAAAGACACGATTGTCCTCATCTGCAGAAGCAATATTGACCGAACCAATGTCAGCAATGCGGATCACACGATCCTCTTGTTTTGCTACGATGATTTCGCTAAATTCTTTGGGCGTTTTAAGAGAGGCTTGGGTGATTAAACTGATCTCTTGCTCTTCTTCCATCAGACGTCCTGAGGGGAGTTGAAAATTATGTTTTCGAATGGCTGTGGTGACATCCATGGGAGTTACTTGATAAGAAGACATTTTTAGTGGATCTAAAGTGATATTCATCTGATAATCACTTCCCCCAAAAACCTCAACGGAAGCCACCCCCGCCACATTATTAATAGAACCACTTAGATCATGTTCAGCAATATGGTAAAGCTCGGTGAGAGAAACGTTTTCTTCCCCTGTAAGAGCCAACTGCATAATGGCTGCAGCATTGACATCCCCTTTGGTGACCATGGGAAAAATGCCATCGGGCAGTTTGTCTTGAATGCGTGAAATAATTTCACGGACATCAGAGGCAGCCGCATCTAAGGATCGACCAGAAAACGTCAATTTGATGAGACTTTCATCTTTTTCTGTCACAGAGGTCATGGTTTCTAGCCCCTGAACAGAAGCAAGGGCTTGTTCTATGATTTTGGTGACCTGAAATTCCATGACTTTGGAAGGCGCTTCCATATTGGTTCTAACAGAAATTTGCGTTCCAGAAGTGACCGGATATTGTCGCGTTGAAAGCTGATGATAGGCCGTGATGCCCAACAGCACAATCAGAATATTGACCACCCATGAAAACACAGGATGTGTAATAAAAAAATCGGTAAAAGAAGCTTTGGGCTCTTTGGAAATCATGGGAGGAGGCAAGTTAGAAGGTATAGAAGCATTTTTAAATAATCGTGTCAATTTTTACAGGTGTTCCATCCACCAACACATCGATAGGATCGGTTGCAACCACATCATCCACAGCAATGCCATCAATAATTTGAATGCGATTGCGTTCGATTGCTCCTGTAATCACCGCTTTTTTCTGAACACGATTGCCAATGACTACAAAGACAAAATCTTGCCCCCCTTCGCTTAAGATCGCATCTTTTGGAATAACCACCGCCTCTTCGTCGTTAGTCAATCCAATAATCACAGGAACAAACGTTCCATCATGAAATTTATCCTCAGGATCTATGACAGAAGCCTTAACCTCCACACTATGGGCAACAGGATCTGAATAGGGATTAATGGCTACAATTTTTCCAGTTGTAGGCAGGGTTTCTAATCCCCCAGCAAGAATATCCACTTCTTGTCCTTTCTTTAGATAACTGGCTTCAACCTCTGTCACCTGGAATTTTACTTCCACCGCTTGGCCCACAATGCGGGTAATTTCCTGATTGGGTGTCACCTGCGATCCCACACTTAAATTAATTAATCCAATTTTTCCATCAAAGGGGGCTTCAATACGCATTTGCTTTAAATGCGCAACAGCATTGTCTCGTGCTGCAATGGCTGTAATTTTTTCTGCTGCGGCTTTTTCTAAACGCGCTTTTGCCCCCATATTCTTGTCAAACAAATATTTCTCTCGGGTATAGTTTCCCTGTGCCAGCATGACATGGCCCTCAGCTTCTTTTAACTTAGCACGTGCTTGGCTGTCTTCAAGCTGAATTAAAATTTCACCTTTTTTAACTTTATCTCCTTCTTTAAAGTTAATCTGTGTTATTTTTCCTTGAGCTTCACTCATAATGGAAACAGAATTAATCGCTTTAATGGTGCCGTTGACTTTAATTTTACGACTAATAGCTTCTTTTTTAGCCGTTGCAATTTGGATGGGGAGAAAGTTTTGCTTACCAGGAAGGGGCATACATTGATCTGCAGGAATAACTTTTCCCGAGAATTGAGGCCATAGCCACCAAATTAAGATGCCGTTAGATAAAATAGAAAAAAAAGCAACCCACCGAAATATATTCGGAAAATAGAGTTTAAACGCTCGTTTTTTCACTTGGTTTCCTTATGGTATTCAGGGCGTTGCAAAGCAAGCGCCTTATGGATTTCTTCTTTTAACTCTTCTAACGTTGCGGCTCCGCTTTGCTTGAAAAGCAACTCTCCCTTAGAGGAGAAAAGACATAAAAATGGAATGCCATTCACGTTCATTTTGCCTAAAAATTCAGAAAAAGATGGACTGTAAAAGAGGGGCATGCTTATCCCGTTAATGGCATAAGCATGGCCAGAAGTAGGGGCTTCAATGGCAATGGGAAGAATGGAAACTTGATTGCCCATCTCTTTTTGAAGCGCTTGGAGAACGGGGAGCTCTTTCATGCAAGGGCCACAATAGGTTGCCCAGGCCACACAAAGAATAGGGGTATCGTGATGGGATTTTGCCCACTCTGCCAGCGTATGCTCTTTGCCCTGTGCATCGTAAAAGACCAAGGTCTGAAACAAGTTAGAGGAAGGTGTTTGACCTTGATTAGAGAAGGAATTCCTGTCTTCTAAAGAAGCATGGACAGGAAAAACACCCTGCAATAGGACTGCAAAAATCATGCCAAACAGGAATCGTTTCGTGAAAAGCTCTCTTGTTTTCATCGTCAGTTAAGTTTAAAAGATCCATAGACTTTCATCATAGAGGCTTTCTCTAAATAATGCATTATGTTATGGTCATTCGACTTATTTTTCTCAGTGGGCTGTTGTCAGGGTGTGGAAAACGTGGGGACCCTGTTTCTAAAGAAAAAGGCTCTCCCTATCCAACCTCTTATCCTGCGCCTGATCACCCCAAGGAAAGCCATCGTTGATGAGGGTCTTCATGATAGGACAACGTCAAGGCTGTCGCGTATTTTGGGGTATGTTTCCCCAATCGTTCTGGCCATTCAATCACGCAACGTTCTGTTTCCATTAAAGACACCAAATCCAAGGGGAGAATATCATCTTCATGGGCGATGCGGTATAAATCAGCGTGCCATATTGCATGAGGGTAGGGCAATAAAATGGGGAAAGAAGGACTGGGCACAACCGTCTCTATGCCGCAAACGCGTTGAATAAGCGCGCGAATCAAGGTGGTTTTCCCCACGCCTAAAGGACCTGACAGGAACAGAGGACATCCTTTGCAAAGATAGGGCAAGATCAGATCGATGGGAAGCGCAGAGAGGGAGTAGGAAAATAGCGTGAGCATATGCTAGAATGAATGCCAATACCTCATTATCTTTCGAGTTTATCATGAAAAAGAATATTCATCCGGATTATCATGTGATTACAGTTGTCATGACAGATGGAACGGAATTTGAAACACGCTCTACCTGGGGAACAAAAGGGGCACGTCTTCAATTAGAAATTGATCCAAAAAGTCACATGGCTTGGACCAAGGAACAGCACTTTACGGAAAAAGGGCAGTTGGCGCGCTTTAATCAGCGTTTTCAAGGATTGGGGAAATTTGGATTTAAAACGACGAAAGAAGCGTCCCAAGAAGCATAGCCTGCAACCTTTTTTGAACTGGAGTAGTGCCAGAGAGGAAAGGAATGCACGCAGTGTTTGTGATAGTTCTATGAACGACATGCCACACTGCCCCAATAGGATTCTCTACTATTTTAGAAAAAGATAAATCATCCGCTAAACGGTCCTTTCTCTTTTTCAACGGTCACGTTTCGGGCATGCTTGTATAAGGTTCCAAACCATCCACACACACTGTTGCATGGTAAAATTCAAGAACAGCACCCAAATCGCTTGAGAGCTTTCTTTGAGCGATCACCCTCATGAACACCTGCGATTTTTCATGGGTTTTGATTGCGCAAAAAAGCTCCTCTTTCATCGCATTCAATCTTTCATGCAGCTTTTTTAGTATTTTTTATCATGCAAGGCATATCTTTATATGTTTGAGCACCCTAATTTGAATACAAACTTTTTCTCTGTGAAACGCTTTTGCAGGGTGATTACTGGGCATCAGATGAAAAAAGGGGGAAAGGTTTACATTTTCTTTTCACACGCAAGACTCTCTGCTACATGCGTAATGGATCCTGCCCCCATACACACTACCACATCATGCTCTTCTTGCTCTAGGATGTGCCATGCATCTTCTTTCAGCCACTTAATGGCCTCTGCCTGGACCCCTCTTGCATTTAAAGACTCTGAAAGAGCCTCTGACGTGATGCCGAAAATAGGAGCTTCATTGGCCCCATAGACAGGCCATAAAAAGACTTTTTTTGCTGCATCAAAACAACGACTAAAGGCCTCAAAACAATCACGTAAACGCGTGTACCGATGCGGTTGGCAAAGCACAAGAATCTTTGAAAATCCCATGTCTCTTAGGGTGGCTAATACAGCTTTAATTTCTGTAGGATGATGGGCATAATCATCAAAAATAGGTTTCCCAGCATAAGTGCCTTTCAGGGTCAATCGTCGTTCAACGCCTTGAAAAGAAGCTAAAGCAGCACGAATATGCGCTTGTGAAATGCCAATGCTATGGGCGGCAAGGATCACGGCCATGGCATTGAGGACGTTGTGCCTGCCATGCAATGCAAGCTGGACATCTTCCCAAGGATCTCCTAATCCATGCAAAGTAAACCGCATTCCATTTAAATCCGCTCGCACTGCACTGGCCATGACCGAGCAGCTTGATGTCATGCCATAAGACAAAGCTTTACTGTGTTTACAGGCTGGAAGGTCCCGCAAGGTTTCATCCTCACCACAAAAAATAGAAAACCCAGAGGGCATAGAAAGAAAAGATTGAAAAGAGTCCAAAAGGTTTTGGAATGTGCCATAATTTTCTAAATGTTCTGCCTCTAGATTCGTAGCAATAGCGCCTTCTAGATGGTCAAAATTAAGATGACTCTTATCCGATTCATCGGCTTCTACCACGGCCCAATTGCCTTTTCCATGGCGAATGGTGCACTTTAAGCCGTGCATGATGCCCCCAGAAATAATCAATGGATCATAGTGTGCACACGTTAAAACATGCCCCAACAAGGATGTGGTTGTTGTTTTGCCATGGGTGCCACTTACGGCAAGATTACGCGTTGAAACCAGTAAATTTTTCAACAACATGGAACGGTGAAACAAAGGTAGGTTTTGAGCCGTTGCTTCCATTAATTCAGGGTGATCCTTTCCAATGGCAGAAGAGTGAATGACAAAATCAATGGGGCGATTAAGCAAGTCTGGACTGTGCTCTGAAAAAACAGTGGCACCTAGAGCGCACAGTTCTTGGGTTCTTGCGTTGTCTATGGGATCGCTTCCCTGAACTTTCCATCCCCGATCAAGGCATAATTTTGCAAGACCGCTCATGCCAATGCCCCCAATGCCTATAAAATGAAAACTAGGAATCTTTCCGCTGGATTCCATGGCGTTGATCCCAACAGAAAGAGGCCAATTGGGATGCTGCATGGGGGTGGGATTGTGTTCTCATGATCTCTCCAGCATACCGCAACATGGAAGGATTGTGTAGGCATTGTCGTAAAAAGCGTGCAATTTTTTCAGGAATCACTTCATCTTGTGCGCCGATCCAAGCAGAAGGATGCAGCCCCATGGCTTGTATCACTTTGGATGCATTGGCATTTTGGTGATCTCTGGTGGCAAAAGGGTAGGGCACAAAAAAAGCAGGACGCCCTGTGCTCATCAGTTCAGCCATGGACGATGCCCCGGCACGACTTAAAACACAATGGGCCCAACCTAAGGCAGAAGGCATATCCACAATAAAAGGAACCAATTCCACCACGCTCTCTGTAGCTTTATAAGCTTTTTGACACACATCCATTTCGTCTTCGCGACATTGATGGATCAGATGGATGGATCTTTGCTGATCTTTAGAGAGGCGCAGTAAGGCTTTAGGTAAAGCATCGCACCAAAATCTAGCACCTTGACTGCCTCCTAAAACCAACACCTGCAAAGGCTGTTCAGCATGAAAAGAATCAGGCAGAGAAAGGGGAGCCACAGCATGAAATGCAGAGCGTACAGGAGTTCCAAGATACACAACCTTTGACAATGCTTGGGTAGGCACACCAAGGGTTTCTCGAAATCCTAAAAAAAGAACATTGACACCATAAGAAAGCCGAGCATTGGCTTTGCCCATGATGCAATCGGACTGATGAAGGGCGCTTGGAATGCGCAATAAGCGTGCGGCAATAAGGGGAAGGACGCTCATTTTCCCCCCAAATCCTATGACAAAACAAGGTTTGCAAGGCAGATGACGCAAGATGCGCATACACTGGATCAAGGTCAAAACCGTTCGATAATGTAAAAAGGCAGAGGAAGGAAGGACATGAATGGCATGAAACAAACTGCGAGAAGATTCTGTAAGAAAACGGGCCCCACGACCATCTGTTATCAAGATGACCGCACGTTCCAGGGAAGATTTAAAGCTGGCTTCAGCCACTGCAATGGCAGGAAACATATGCCCACCAGATCCCCCCGCCACAAGAACCAAAGAGGGATGATTATGAAAGGGTGCGTCCATAAGGAAGGCCGTAAGATACTTCTTTGTGCATGGTAACATGGTCAGGTCAATGATGACGAGAAACGCAAGTAAGAATTGGGTAGATCTAAGAAAACAAGAGAGGGACAAAACCATGTATTTTTTTGATCCCTATCTTGTTTGCTCTTTGCTTTTGCACATAAAAAACAGAAAGCCATCGTCTATTTTAATGCAAATCGTATTTTTTATTTGCTTTCGTTCTCTGGAAAAACCATACCTTTTTTGAGCACACCTAGTGTCTCTGCAACTCTATTGTCAATGATATCTGATAGTTTTTGAATTATTATCCCTTTTTTTTCGAGCTGTTTTTCTAATTCTTCAAGGTTTTTTTTGTTTTCTTCAATCTTTTTGTTTTTTATTGCAATCTCTTTGTCTTTTTTTTCTATAGTTTCTCGAAGGATTTTAAGCTTTTTTTTTGGATCAAGCTTTTCTTCTGGATCAATTATAATTTCGAATTCATCATCGCTAATGTAGTATTTGTTGCTCTTTTTTTTAGATTTTTTGATTTGATTATTAATGTTTTGAATTGCTTTGGGTTGATTATTCATTAAAGTATCATCCCAATCGTTTTCTTCTTCTTTGTTTATTTTTTTTGGACTATCTATAATCTCTGCTGTTTCATCGTCAGAAAAATGCGGAGTAGGCACGCTATTGATCTTGGTGCTGCCCATGGCATCGTTGGATAGGGCAAATAGGGTGAAAAAAATCCAAATAAAGTTGGTATGATTCATGGCAGCCTCCTCCTGGGGCTTTATCATGGTGAACACAGGATAAAGCATATATTGTTTTTTTATTAAAAAAAAGTTAGATAAAGAAACTTTATTTGTAAAATTTTAATGCATTTTATGTAAAATTTTATGTATTAAAATAAACCTAGAGCAATTAGCTGGCTTTTTGGTGCAACCCTAATTCTTCATAAGAGACCGTTTGTATCACTTTTCCTTTTTCCATGACAAAAATGCGGTGACATCTTTTTAAGGTGCTAAGACGATGGGCCACCATGATCACGGTGCGATTTTGAAGGAGGGGCTCTAGGGTTTCCATCAGTTTTTCTTCTGTCGCAGAATCTAAAGCAGACGTCGCTTCATCAAAAATCAAGATGTCTGGGTTGCGATAGAGTGCGCGCGCAATGGCAACGCGTTGACGTTCTCCTCCTGAAAGGCGGAGTCCACGTTCTCCTACAACAGTATGAATGCCATGGGGAAGAGCGCTTACAAAATCTTGCAATTGTGCTCTGGCTATGGCCTCAAAAAGAGCTTTTTCATCCACATCTGACGCGCCCAGGGCGATATTTGCGCCTAATGTGTCATCAAAAAGATGTAACATTTGTGGGACATAACCAATTTTTTGCTGCCATTCAACCGCATTTACAGGGTATCGATGATCCAGCAATAATGTTCCCGTTTGAGGCAACAATAACCCTAGCATCAAATCAATCAGCGTCGATTTACCTGACCCGGTTTGCCCCACAATCCCAATGCATTCTCCTTTGTGGATTTCCAAAGAAATGGACGATAGAGTGTGCGCAGATTGGGTATACCCAAAGCTGACGTCTCGTAGCGTAAGGACTTTTTCAAACGTTAACTCTGGAAGATGCAACAGGGGCATCGTAGGGACGTTCGTCATTTCATCGGCAATACGCATCAAAGAAGGCATAGAGGATTTAACCACGCTCATCTGATGTAAAATTCGATTTAAGCCTGGCATCAGGCGAAACCCTATATAAAGATAGCTGCCCAATATACCAGTGATTTCAACGGGATGCGCATGCTGAATACATAAACATGCGATGATCATCATGAAAATCCCCACAAACAAACTCTCGATCAAAATACGGGGAAGAACATAGGCTGAATTTTGCAGGGCTTCGATGCGTGATTTTTTATAGGCTTGGGTCAGATAGGACGTGATAAAAAAGGTAGGATTTCCCGATAAAAGAATTTCTTTGAACATCAAAAAAAACTGATTAAGATGACGTTGGGATTGCAGAGAAGACTCTTGGATATGTTTCCCCCAGCGATAACAATATGGAAATAGGCCTTTGTTGATGGCAACCCCAAAAATCCCTCCAAAGAAAAACACAACCAAGGCCAAGGTTGGATTCAAAGCAATAATGATGGCCAGTAAAAAGAGGAAGACAATACTTTCAGAAATACAAATCGCTAGTCCTGAAAGACCATGCAGCAGCGCATCTTCAACAGAAAAAGAAAGGGTATGTACTCCAAAGGAAGAATTGCGTGTGATATAAAAGGCATATCCTGCCTGAACATAGGCGGTTAAAATCGTTTTTTGCCATCGAAAAATGATTCTATGTAAGGTAAAATTTCTAAGAAAGACTTCTAAAACAGCCATAAGATTTTTAATGACATAGATGCTACCACACGTAATGGCGCTATAAAAGATAATGCGGCCAGGGGAAAGGGCCGAAGAAAAAAGACTGTTCCATAAGAAAAAAGTCTTGTTTTCAGGATGAATGAGGACTTGAGCAAATCCCATGACTAAAACAGCTGTGATGGCTTCTAGAGACGCCACACCGATGGCCAACACCACCAAATTTCTCCAGATTGTTTTCTCTTTTGAGGTTAAGAGGGGGCTGAGGGTTTTTAGAGTAGAAAGAAAAGAAAAGGAAGACAAAGATAGAATAGAAAAAACCCAAAAAAGATTTTTCAGAGCATAAAAACAACATTATGGGACTATAACATGCTCCTGAGAAAGATGTCACCCCTTTTTTAAATTCTTTTTTAGCTTTCATGCAAGACCTAAAATGT
>CANGUX010000014.1 GCA_947457385.1 Holosporales bacterium | reverse complement strand
TTTCGCGTTGGAATCGTTGTATTACGATCAATTAATCGTGTAAAAATTCCCCCTAATGTCTCAATTCCCAAAGAAATGGGCGTCACATCCAGCAACAACACATCTTTTACATCTCCTCTTAAAATCCCACCCTGTATGGCTGCGCCTAAGGCAACGACTTCGTCAGGATTCACACCGCGATTGGGCTCTTTACCAAAAAATTGCTTCACGGTTTCAATAATTTTTGGCATTCTCGTCATGCCACCGACCAACACTACTTCTTCAATTTCTGCTGCAGAAATACCAGCATCCTTGATGGCTTTCTTGCAAGGCTCCAATGTTTTTTGAATAAAATCATCAACGAGCTCTTCTAATTTAGCGCGCGTTAACTTGATGTTAAGATGCTTTGGACCTGTAGCATCTGCAGTAATAAAGGGCAAATTGACATCGGTAGAAAAAGCATTGGAAAGTTCTATTTTTGCTTTCTCAGCTGCTTCTTTTAAACGTTGTAATGCCAAACGATCTTCGCGCAAATCAATGCCAGATTCTTTTTTGAACTCAGAGGCAAGATACTCTACAATACGGTTGTCAAAATCTTCTCCTCCTAAAAACGTATCCCCGCTGGTAGATTTAACTTGATACACCTCATCTTCCATCTCTAAAATAGAAACATCAAAGGTTCCTCCCCCCAAATCATACACCGCAATAATCCCATTTTTCTTTTTATCTAAGCCATAGGCCAAAGCTGCAGCTGTTGGCTCATTGATAATTCTTAGAACCTCTAACCCTGCAATTTTTCCTGCATCTTTTGTGGCTTGACGCTGAGCATCATCAAAATAAGCCGGCACGGTAATCACCGCTTGAGTGACCTCTTCGCCTAAAAAATTTTCTGCTGTTTCCTTCATTTTCTGCAGAATAAAAGCGCTAATTTGACTGGGACTATATTTTTTGCCATGAGATTCTACCCATGCGTCCCCACTTTCTCCTGGAACAATAGTATAGGGAACGATTTTTCGATCCTTTTGGGTCACTGGGCTATCAAAGCGACGACCAATAAGACGTTTTATGGCAAAAAATGTATTTTTAGGGTTGGTTACAGCCTGTCTTTTTGCGGCTTGTCCCACAAGACGTTCACCAGATTCTGTAAATGCAACGATTGACGGAGTGGTTCTCATGCCCTCAGAATTTTCTATAACCCTAGGTTTTCCCCCATCCATCACCGCAACACACGAATTTGTCGTCCCTAAATCAATCCCAATGATGTGTTTTGGCATGATAACACTGTTTGAAAATACCTTGCTTTTATGCTACTAAAAATGACGTGATATTTCAAGAGCTTCTCATGTATCCCATGATATTAGAGCAAGCCCTTACTGATGTTAATCCCTTTGTAAAGTCATGAGCATTCCAATTGAAACCGTCTATGGATTAGAAGCTGATGGCACACAAGAACAGGCCGTCGAAAGAATGTAGGCTTTAAAACATCGACCACAAAACAAAGCTTTATTCTGTGTTATGGTTCCATCCATTAAACGCTTCAAGATGGAGTATGGACGTCCATGGCCTATCCTTTGGCAACCCTATGCTGGCCAGGTGCCTTGACGTTGATTCTTTTAATCTCCCCATTACACCCTTCCCCATGCATCAGTCGATAGGATAATGCTTTGGCCTTACACCTTCCCATGACCCTGTGGTGTTGATACCTTCGCGCATTAGCCTGCTTTATTGGCGCTTTCAAGCCCAATTTTGGCCCAGGATGTACATGCTTCCTTAAACGTTCCTGTGTTAGATGGAGGGGCATGCCAATAGGGAAGCGCTTTTACGATTCTCGATGGTTGAACGCATCAATGTCATACGTGACGTCCAGGCGCTATTTTATCTTATGACATGAACCCTGCGATACAGAACGGCAGAACACCCTCATCAAAAAATAGAATCAATCCTTAGGGATTGTTTTTTTCAACAGCAGCATAACGCTTGACAGAGGGAGGTAAAATGCCTGCTTTTTCCAGAAAAGAGCGAACACGGTCCGTAGGTTGTGCCCCACAAGACAACCAGTATCGTATGCGATCTTCTTTTAAAATAACACGCTTGTCGTCTTTGCAAAAGGGATCATAGGTCCCAAGCTTTTCCTTTCCTGTTTCTCTTGTAAGACGCGCATCTGCGGCCATGATCCAATAAAAAGGACGCTTTTTTGCACCGTGGCGCGCAAGGCGCAGTTTAAAGGCCATCTGATCTACCTTGGTTAAATACGAGAAGCTCTCGTCGACTTTCCTCTAAGGGTACACAAAAAATAGGATGACGAAAAGTCCCTATGTCAGCCTGGTGGGCGCAACAGGGATCGAACCTATGACCTCTACGATGTCAACGTAGCGCTCTCCCGCTGAGCTATGCGCCCTTTTTTAGCAGGGCCTCGGCAGACCCTGCCCCCTCTTTGTATCACTTTTTCACCTGAGAAACAATTCTTAAGCTTTTTTTTATCTAGAAAAAAGCAGCTAAATCGCCTTTTTCTAGAAAAACAACAATACTGAATCTTCTATAAAAATCTAAATCGATAATTTGAGCCATTCAATTTTGTAAATACTTCCTAATCTCTGCCTAGAGCATAGCTCAAAAATATTAATTTTTTAGATAAAAAGGGAAGTATTTTTTCGAAAAAACATAAATTCATGATTTTTTCATGAATCCTCTTGTTATCCATGAAAAGTCATGGTATTGCTTGCAGCAACATGATGCAAAAGGAAAAAACACGCATGATGAAAATCTCGCAAAAAATAAGCCTTAGTCTAGTCATGATGATTGCCTTGTCTTTAGGTCATAGCATCGCTTCGTCCAATTCAACATCCAGCACAAAATTGACGCCTTCTAAGGATCATTTTTCTCTGAACATCACTGGAAAAGCTCTCTTTGGATCTACCTTTGGCAGTCAAACGGCAAAAAATTCTTATATTTTTTCAGGACCAAAATCGCCTATTGGCCAAATTTACACCTCTGGCACGTTGCTTCCTACGCATCATCAGGGATCTCTATTTGATGTTGGTCGTTCTGGCTTAACCTTTACAGCAGAACGCACAGCAGGAGAGCTAAAATACAGCTTTGTGTGGCGCATTTCTGGGGATGGTAGTTCTACGTATCACATGAAGGAAATTTACCTCATGGTAGAAACACCTTATGGATCTTTTGTTCTGGGGGATGTGAAAGGGCCTGAAGATCGCGCTTCTTGTGGTCCTTCAGATTTTTGTGTAGGAACAGGTGGAACAGATGGAAATTTCAGCCGGTTTGTCAACATGACAACCAGTTGTGTGATGTCTCCTTCTGCAGTAGGGGATACCGGATCTTCGACAAAAGCTTCTTTTTATTCAAAACGTCTAGCTGGTTTTCAGGCAAGCATTGCTTATATTCCCAATAACCAGCATTTAGGAGAAATGGCACTCAACACGGCCATGTCCCCGTTAAAAACGCCTTTCAGGCCGTTTGATTTGCAAAGCGTTGTGGCAGGTATTGATTTCTTGCAAAAATTTGGAGATATCACCCTGAATCTATCTGCAGTGCATCTCCATGGCAATACGCGTGCGGAAAAACCTGATGTCAGGCTTTTGCAAAGAACAAATACCAACAGTTGGGATTTTGGAGTTGTTTTGGGATTAGGGCGCGTAAGTTTAGGGGCAGAATATATCTATAATGGAAATTCTGGGAAATTGCGCCATGATATTTTTGGCAAAGAGTTAAAAGGGATCGTCCCCACCGTCAATGGTGAAACGTTACCAGGAAAATATTATATTGCAAACCAAGCTGGAAAGTTTTGGACACTTAATACCGGTATTTCTTATATTGGAAGTGAAGCAGGCGTTAGTTTTTCTTGTTTAACCACATCCAGGAAAACCGGTATAACTTCTCTCTCACAAGGCTGTTCAAGTAAGGCAAGAGGAAGTGCGTTTGTGCTTTCGACCGAATATTATCTTGCTCCTGGGTTTGTTCCTTATTTAGAATGGGGCATTTACAAGATGAAAAATCCAGACTGGGCTTATGTATGCGCTTCCATTGCAAACCTAACGCAATGGGATTTTATAGGCGTTCCTAGCAATACTGCAAAAGCAATGATTGCAGGACTGAAAATTCAATTTTAAAAAGGAGAATACGATGACAAAGGCAGAATTAATAGCGTCTGTAACCGATCATGTAAAAATGACAAAAAGCGATGTTGAAACGGTTTTGGATGCGTTTTTAGAGGTGGTGACAGAAGCTCTGAAGCAGCGAAAAGAAGTGCGATTGGTAGGGTTTGGAACGTTTTTTACACGAGAACGCAAAGAAACCATGGCACGCAATCCTCAAACAGGAAGCCCTGTTTTGGTTAAAGCGGCTGTTGTTCCGGCCTTCAAGCCTGGAGGCCCTCTTAAAACTGCAGTCAATGAGGCAGCACAAGCTAAGTAAGTCTCTTGCGCTCTCTATGCCAATTAGCCCTATCTTTAGGGCTTTTTGACCAAGAAGGATCCCATAGAAAGGGCAATCTCTGATGGTGGAGGAAATCCTCCACTTTATGGCATGTGTTTTATGCTCAAAAATGAGTCTTTTAACCCACCATCATCAGAATCTATCTTTTCCTATGGGCTCAAGATCCTCTTTTGAAAGAGGATCCTTCAGACACGCGTGATTGGCATATCGTATCCATTGCCTTGCTGTATCTTTTTGCTTTACGATTCAATGATGCTATGGTGCAAGCAGTTGGGGCCTGCTACAAAAAAGAATACGCATATCATGGAGTATAGCTCCTGACCAGTCCCATTTATTGCTTAATGCACCGTTTCATCTTTGCCCGAAATGTCTCTATCTTATTCAGATCCGGAGCACAAGGAAGCAAAAACATATCCTATAGCCTATAGAACATAGGCACGATGTATTTCCTAAGACAAATAATAGGATGCCGATTTTGTATTTCTTAATCCTTGATTGAAAATAGAGATAGCATTTGGGTATTTCTCCCCTCCTTGATCAATAAAGCCTAAATCCCTTGAGAGCTTAAGAAAACTGCGTTAGCATAAAGTCCAGCTGACTCCTCAATCCCTTGTGTCATGAGAATTGACCCCATCCAAAGCGTCAATGTTGCTTCAAGAAACCCATCTTTTTTTTGCCCTTCTATTGCTTTGCTTATCCTGATTCCTCTCATTCTGTGGTCCTTGTTTTTCATGATTCCAGAAATAGGCTTTTTGATGTGTTATTCTAAGCATTTCTCTTGGGATTTACAGCAATGGATTAAAGAACCTTCCCATGGATTTCCTTTTTTGTTGTGGGTTATTATGTTGATTTATCATGGCATGCAATCGTTGGAGAGACGTATTCATGCTTCTGCAACCACGTCATGGACACACCTGATGATGTCTCTTGTGTTAAAAAGCATTTCTGGAGGACTGATTGCGCTTAGCACGTTTTGCTTTTACTGGCTCTGGCTGGTGCAAAATTTCTTTTCATGAGCGGGTAAAGGGAATCGGACCCTCGTCTGAGGCTTGGGAAGCCACTGCTCTACCACTGAGCTATACCCGCTTATGGTTCCTAGCGCGTAGCTAGGTTCTTTTATTCCACCTTAATTTTTAAAAAACAACAAGGGGGTACATCTTTTTGGAGCAGCTTTTTTTCAATCAACACTGTTCTTGCAACGATGTTCTTGTACTTGCATGAAATAAGCCTCTAAGGTATCGGCGGTATGTTGGATGAAATCAGGACATTCTCCTTCTACCAAAAGACGCAACAGGGGTTCTGTTCCAGAGCAACGCACCAAAAGACGCCCAGAGCCCTGCAGTTGCTCTTGTGTGCGATCAATCATGCCTTTTACATTGGGCCATGCCAAAAGATCAAGCACACGTAAGGGGATGTTTTTAAGGACAGAGGGAACAGGGGAAAACACAGGAAAACCAATGCTTTTTTTCAGCACCATATGGGCAACACACAAAGCAGCAATCAGTCCATCGCCCGTAGGTAGGATTGAATGCATAAGAATATGCCCACTGGGTTCCCCCCCTAAAAGCCATCCACAGGCTTGCATGGCTTCTGCAATCTTTTGATCCCCCACATCCGTTCGCATAAAAGCAATGCTACGTCGTGACAAAAACTGTTCAAGACCCAAATTAGACATGATGGTGCCCACCACACCTCGCCCTGAAACCAAGGCGTCTTCCATAGATAAACAGGCTAGAATTTGATCCCCATCCTGCACTTCTCCCGCTGCATTGACGACCATGACACGATCCCCATCGCCGTCAAAGCCAAACCCCAGGTCTGCGTGACTCTCGCAAACGGCTTGTGCCAGCGATTGAGGATACAAGGCCCCTACCCCATCGTTAATGTTATGACCATCGGGAGAGGCCCCTAAAACACGCAGTACCGTTGCACCACATCGACGAAAACAGCGCTCAGCCAAATCAAACAGAGCCCCATGTGCGCAATCCAACACCACAGAAATCCCAGAGAGATCAGGAAATAAAGACACCACAAAGGTTTCATAAAGCGACAGCCCAGGATAAAAAGAAGATGGCATGCTTTCAAAGTTTATGTGAGGCTCGTGGGCCTTTTTTTTTATGGCTTTTTTCATGCAGACTTCAAGATGAAGTTTTTCTGTTTCTGTGAATTTTTCTCCTTTTTCATTAAAAAATTTAATGCCATTATAGGGGCTTGGGTTGTGGGATGCAGAAATCACGATGCCCATGTCCGCATTTAAAGCTTGCACAAGAAAAGAAATGGCAGGAGTCGGCGCAACCCCAACGTCCATGATGGTGACGTTTTTAGACCATAGGCCCCCATACAAGCTAGAACGAATCATGTTGCAACTTTCTCTTGTATCACTGCCCAAGACCATCACCGGATGTGACGTTTTGGCCAGCAAATAGGAACCTATGCCTTCTCCCATAGCCCATAATGAGGAAGGAATAAGGGGGTGACGTCCCACTAGGCCACGGATGCCATCGGTTCCAAAAAGAGAGTACTCCACGAATATGCGTCCTATTTTATCTTACTCCACACTGTACCCCATTTTTAACCTATTGTGCATTTCAAGTTAAAGCCAAAAGATGATTTTATAGAGGCAATTCTCCCCTTAAAATAGAAAAAAACAGTGCATGCCATTCATGGATCTTTTAACCCCCTTATCGTCTTTTGCACAAATCCCAAGACCTGCAATACAGCGTTTGCACGATGCAGGCATGAATACGCTCTGGGATTGCCTCTCTCATCTTCCAAAGCGGTATGTTTTTATTAGAGCCTATTGTGAAAAACAGGGGCTCCCCTTATCCAACGACCCTGTTATCCTCTCCCTTACGATAGACCGTTCTGTATCTTGTGGGCCATGGCGATTTTTAGGTCAAACATCGTCAGAATCCCCCATAGAACTGGTGTTTTTTAAAAAGCCTCGCCTATCTTTGCCAAAAGGATCACGCTGGACCGCTCAGGGTCCCCTGGAGTTAGGTCCTATGGGTTTACGCATGATTCATCCTCACTTACGTCCCTTTAAGGCCCCTCCTCCTCTGCTGATCATCGAAGCAGATTATAGCCTGCCCAAAGGCATCACTTCTCGACAGTTTTCTTGGTGGATCCGTGGTATGGTTCAGTCCTGGAGCCTTGGGATTTCCTCAAAGGCATGGCCTTCCTTTCGAGAAGCCCTTGTTTTAGCTCATTTTCCCAAGCACAAAGACGACACATTGCCCACTGCACCATGGCGAAAACGCCTAGCTTGTGATGAACTGATGGCGCATCACATCGCAGAACGCCTTACCCATCAAGCTTATACGCGCTCTGTTCCAGCTCAGGCAACTCCTTCTTTGCATAAGGACACCTCTGTGGAAGAAGCCTTTCTTCAAGCCTTTGGTCATCCTTTAACTTCTTCACAACAGGAAGCTTGGATGAAAATCCAACAGGATCTAGAACAAAACAATCCCATGATGCGTATGCTCCATGGGGATGTGGGCAGTGGGAAAACACTCATCGCTTTTTTAGCGTTGTTGCGCATGCTTACCCTACACCATGAAGGGTGCTTGTTGGCCCCAACTGAATCTCTTGCACGACAACATTTCCAAACCTTTTCTAAGCTTGCCCAAGATGTGCCCATTCGACTGATTTTAGGGGGTGGAAAAACAGAAGGCCATCCTCAAGCCTCTTTGACCATTGGAACCCATGCTTTGCTCTATGAAAGGGTACTGTTTTCTTCTCTGCGTTTGATTGTCATTGATGAGCAACAGCGCTTTGGGGTCATGCAGCGCTTTCAATTGGCCCAAAAGGGCAATCGGCCTCATATGTTGTTTCTCAGTGCGACACCCATTCCAAGGACCTTTGAACGATTGTTATGGGGGCACATGGATGTCTCTAGATTAGCACGTCATGCATGTGGCCCTTCTGTTCAAACCTATCTCATTCCACAGCATCGTATGCCGGAACTGGAACGTTGGATTCGTCGATGCATCCAGCAAAAAGAAGGAGTCTATTGGGTTTGCCCTGCCATAGAAAAAGAAGAAGGAGGGGCAATGATGCGGGCAGCCTATTGGCAAGATCGTTTAGGGATCCCTGTGGGCTGTTTGCATAGCAGGCTCAATTCTGTTGAAAAAGAAACAACGCTGCACGCCTTTAGGACGGGGGTTGTGCCTCTATTGGTCAGCACCACAGTCATCGAAGTGGGCATTCATGTAGAACAAGCTTCTACCATGATCATAGAAGACAGTGCACGTTTTGGACTCTCTCAATTGCATCAATTACGAGGAAGGGTCGGACGTGGAACCATTCCAGGGCATTGTTTTTTGTTGTATCAAGAACCCCTTTCTGCATGGGCATCTGAGCGCTTGACGTTTTTACGAGGCTGTACAGATGGCTTTGCACTGGCTGAACAAGACTGGAAATGTCGTGGGGGTGGTATGCCCTTAGGGTTAAAACAATCGGGGCTGGCCAAGTATACATTTGTAGATTTTTCAGTGCATCAAGCGCTATTGCCCATTGCCATAGAAAAAGCCAATGCGTTATGGAATAACCCAAGCCAACAGGCTAAAGCTACCATCAAGGCTCTGTTACGTCTGTTTTCCATTGCCCCAACCAGCATTTTACAAGCAGGATAATCTATGACATGCTCATAACCAAACATCAACTTTGGCAATCCCCTTTTCTAAAATCCTAAGAAGCGTATGCTTTATATAAAATTGTATCAGAGAGCATAGTGATTTATCTTGGGATTGAAAGCAGTTGCGATGAAACCGCGGCAGCTCTTATAGAAGTGGTTGCTGGGATCCCGAAAATACTAGGACATCGCGTTCACAGTCAAAATCATACCGCCTCAGGGGGCGTCATACCTCAGGTTGCTGCGCGTGAACATCTTTTGCATTTGCCAAAAGTCATGGAGTCTCTTTTTAAAGAAGCAGGCATCCAGCCACAAGATCTTGGAGGCATAGGGGTGACGGCTGGACCTGGTCTTATTGGGGGCTTGTTAGTAGGGGTGATGTGGGCTAAAGGACTTGCCTTAAGTCTTTCCAAACCTCTTTGGCCGGTCCATCATCTAGAAGCCCATGCTTTAATGGTGCGGATGGAAGTGCCTGTTGCTTTTCCCTATCTTCTGCTTTTGCTTTCTGGTGGGCATTGCATGTTGACCCTTGTGCACGATGTGCAACGCTATGAGCTTTTAGGGCAAACACGTGATGATGCAGCAGGAGAATGTTTAGATAAAGTCGCGCGTGCTCTGGGGGGGCCCTATCCAGGAGGCGTCTATATCGAAGAACGCGCGCGTCATGGGAACCCACAAGCCGTGAATCTTCCCATTCCTTTTGAGCATGCTGCGCATTGTGATTTTTCTTTTTCTGGACTAAAAACGGCCTGTCTTCAGTGGATTCAAAAGCATCCGAACCTCACAGATTCCCAAGATTTTTGCGCAAGTTTTCAAAAAGTGATTGCAGATAGCCTATCTGAACGTGTCGCGCACGCTTTGCGCCAAACCTCTCTTTTGCGCTGTGTCCTTTCAGGGGGGGTTGCTGCAAATGCGTATTTTCGGCAAAGACTACAAGAAACCTGCGCTAAGTACGGTGCGAAACTCTATGCCCCTCCCCCTGCGTATTGCACAGATAATGGGCTTATGATTGCCTGGACCACTTATGAACTGCATCGTAAAGGCATCGCGCCCTGCACTGACTTCCAGGTACGCCCTCAATGGCCTTTACCCCATTAAACTTCTTTTCTTCATTGATAATCCAGTAAGGCGTATCGCCTTTGTAGCCTTAAAAGTGATTCTATACACCATCAGGTATTGCACAGATGGCATTGAATACATGATGTGCAGTTTTTACAACTTGGGTGGAGCCATGTTTGATGAAAGAGCTCCAGGCCTAGCCATAGGGTGTTATGGATCATGCAGCATTGCATCCAAGGAAAAGCACACGAGAATGGATAGAATGGGGGGCAGTTATTTCTCTGCTGTCATAGTCTTCTAGATTTCAATGCCATAGAGAAATTTTAGGCCAATAGGAAGAACTGTTGGAACAAACCATTATAAAATTTGATCTACGATAGGATGCCATTTCTGCTTTTTCAGGCCTGTTGCGCCCTAAATGAGGCGTGATCTTTAGATACGGCTAGAGTAATCGCTATCAAGCGCCCTATACAACAGCTTCTTTAGCATGACAGAGTATACAATCCCTCCTGATTAGCTAGCCGCCATCTTATCTCTTCATCTGTTTCTGCTTTGGCTATAATCAATGCGATAGGATGAAAGCAGCATGATCATAGCGATGTTTGCTGTCAGTGGCAATCATGCTAATTTTATGCTGTTTACCGCGTTAATATGGGTTTTCCGCTCCAACAGCATCATTGATGCGATGCCTCCATTGCCCATGTTATCTGCGACACCCTTATTTCTGTTTCCATCAACTTTTTGAAAGATTATGGCTATATCTTTAGAATGGGGTGGATTCTTTATCGGACTTTCTAAGCATTCTCTAGATTCTACCTATTGCACGAAATCCCACAACATTCAAATACATAGCAATAACCATTATTTTTATGTTGCTATATTTAAAAGCGCTGTCACTATGCAAATAAATTATATTTCATTATTTGCTTTTATAAAAATGTTTGGTTTTGTTTTCATCTTTTTTTCTAGCCTTACATTTTCACATGCTCCTCACATGCTTTTTATGGTGCAAGAAAAAAAGGATAATGTAACGCATGTTTTTTCAGCAAACTCTATGCATTCCTTTCTTTAATCCTCGGCTCTATAGTGCGATTTCGTGCTTTGCAAACTCTTTTGTCAAGAAAAAATGCTTGCTTCAATTTTATATTTTATAACTGCTCTTCTTTTAAAACAGTTCTTCGCATGTGGGGCATCCAATGACATCAACTTTCCATAAGGTATAAAAAGCGCGTATCCCTGAATGGCTTTGATGCTGGGCATTTAGCGCCATGATCCTTTTGAATATGACCTGATGGTTTTCCTTTTTGGCATCTTCTTTTAGCGCAAAACGCATCTTTTAGATGCTGTTTGTTTGTGCGATATAACATGAAAAAAGAGTGTTTTTAATACAGCAAGGCAAGGTTTTTCATATCCAAAGCGCCTATATTCATTGATTTTTTTGATTGATTGTTCTACAAAGATTGCACATCATTTATGCACGGCGACCCCAAAGAGATAATACACTTCAACGACGTTATGGATTACACAGATCGACGGATTTCTTTCTTGGAAAAACAGGTGACCACATCGTCAAGCTTTATGTCGTAAGCCCCTGCAAAGATTGCACCACATTCATAGCCTGCTGCCATCTCTTTTACATCTTCTTTTACGTGGCGAAGATTTTTTATGATGCCCTCATAAACCGTTTCTTTGCCACGCACAATGCGCACATGCTCTCCTCGTCGCAATAGGCCCTCCCGCACACCACATCCAACCACCGTAGGTCCCTTTTTCACAGGGAATAACTGAATGACTTTTGCTCGACCTAAAAACTCTTCTTCATAGGTTACTGCAAGTAAGCCCGACATGGCTTTTTTCACATCCTCAATGACGTGATAAATAACTTTATGATTGAAAAAATGCAGCGATTCATTCTGCTCTATAAGCTTCCTAGCCTCTGGCAAAACAGAAACATTAAACCCAACCAACATCGCTCCCATAGATTGGGCTAATAGGACATCCCCTTCATTAATGCTCCCCACTGCACTATGAATGACCTTCAATGAAACCTCTTCGTGCTGAATCTTAGCCAATTCATGGAGAATCCCTTCTAAGGATCCCTGAGCATCGGATTTAAGGATTAACAAAAATTCTTTAATATGTTGATCTTTTAAATGCTGCTCTAACGTGGTTTTAATGGAAAGAGGTTCTGATTTATTGGATGCTTCAAGTTCCTTTTTCCAATCTAAAAATTCTTTTGCAGCATGATCGGAAGGCATGACCATCAAGCGATCCCCTGGTTGAGGCAACTCTGTCCATCCCACAACCTCAACTGGTTGAGCTAAACTCGCTTTGGAAAGCACTTTGCCCTTATCATCAAAAAGCAGCCTCACCCTTCCTAATACCATTCCTGCTACAAAAATATCGCCTTTCACCAAAGTCCCATCTTGAATCAGTACCGTAGCCACATTGCCATGCCCCTTTTTAACATGGGTTTCCAGCACAATGCCTTTAGCGCGCAACGTCGGATCAGCCTGTAAACTCAGGATTTCAGCTTGCAAAAGAATAGCTTCTTCCAGCCCCAAAAGATTGGTCCCTTTCAAAGCTGAAACCTCTACATCTTGAATGTCTCCCCCAAGCTTTTCCACCACAAGATGATGGGTTAATAACTCACGACGCACGCGATCGGGGTCTGCGCCCGGCTTATCTATTTTATTGATGGCCACAATCATGGGAACCTTAGCAGCCTGTCCATGACGAATGGCTTCTATGGTTTGTGCACTGACCCCCTCATCTGCCGCCACCACAAGCACGATGATATCCGTAAGATTTGCCCCACGTGCCCGCATGCGTGTGAACGCTTCATGCCCTGGTGTATCAATAAAAGTAATGGTTTTTCCAGAAGGAAGAAGAACCTGATAGGCTCCTATATGTTGCGTAATGCTGCCAGCTTCTTTTCCTGCCACATCCGTTTTCCGCAATGCATCCAACAATGATGTTTTCCCATGATCAACGTGCCCCATAATGGTGACAACAGGAGGACGACTCTTAAGATGCTCAGGATCTGAAGATGCATTCCACAGCTCATCTTCACGGTTTAAGGAAACCACTCGGTTGACGTTTGCGCCTAATTCTTCCGCCAACATCTGGGCAATATCTACATCGAGCATCGTATCCATGGTTGCTTCTATCCCCATTTTATTTAGATGCCGCAAAAGCAAAGAGCCTTTTTTAGCCACCAACCCTGCTAACTCTGAAACCAGCAGACCTTTTTCTAATGAAAACTCACGGGTGGATCGAGAGGTGTTTTGGGCAACCCGTCCTTTACCTAATTTCTTTAGTCCTCGGAAAGGACCACGCTGTTCCTCTTGCTCATGCCTTCCAGTGTCTCTCCCTGTCTTGACTGCTCCTTGTCGTTTAGAAGCTTTAAACGCTGTTTTGCGAGGCGCTTCCTCCACTTCTTTGTCAACCCAAGCTCCTCTACGTTTTCTGGAAGGAGGCGCCACAGGCAGGACTTTTTTCACCTCTACAGAAGGCGCAATGACTATCGGGGTATGCTCTTCTTCTATGGGAGCCTCCACCAATGGAACTTCAATGACATCCTCGATGATATGGCGAAAAGCTTCTTCTGCTTTTGCTCTAGGAGAGTTTTCTGCGTCACGAACGGCTTGAGCTCGCAAAGACTGCTCTTGATCCGTCAGCTTAGACCCCCCTTCTGCATTTTCGACCGAACGATCTAAGCGCGAAATCCGCTTGCGCTTCACCTCTAAAGTCACCGTCTTTGAACGTCCATGAGACAAACTTTGACGAATTTGTTCACTGCTAGTAGTTTTTGGAATACCTGTCAGCGACAGACTTAAAGGCTTTCTAAGCGCCTTTTTTTTCTCTTGTGTTTCATCAGTCATGCGTCATTCCCCAGCAACGTTCGTGCGTTCAAAATAAGCGTCCCCCATGCTTCATCATTCAGCTGTTCTCCGTGGCGACCTAAAACTTCGCGTAGCTCTCCCAACGATAAATCAGCCAAAGCACGCAACGTAAGGATCCTATACCCCAGTAGACAAGATAATGCTCTTGGGGGGAAGCCAAGATCTAAAATAGTTTGCGCCCCCCCTGCATCTAGAAAAGCTTGCGCAAGCATATTTTCTTCTTCTTTGGTGGCTTCTTCAGCACGAGATTTAAGCTCTTGAGCAATCTCATCGTTAAATCCTTCCAGCGAAGCCAGTTCCTCCATGGAAGCTTCAGCAAGCTCTTGAATGCTATCAAAGCCCTCTGACACCAAGAAATGGGCCATCAATTCATCCAAATCTAATTTTTCCATAAACAAAGCGGCACACGCTTGTCGCTTTTGACTGCGCTGCTCTGCTTCCAGCGTCTCTGTAATGATCTCAATGTTCATACCAGTCAACATATGGGCCAAACGCACATTTTGTCCTTTTCGTCCAATGGCAATGCTTTGCTGTTGATCAGGAACCACCACCGTGACATTTTTTTTCTTTTCTAAGATCACCTTAACGACCTCAGCGGGAGTCATGGCATTGACGACAAAGACCGCAATTTCAGGGGACCATCGAATAATATCAATTTTTTCCCCTTGAAGCTCTTGTCCTACTGCATTCACACGACTGCCTCTCACTCCCACACAAGCCCCAATGGGATCAAAGGATCGATCCTCTTTTGCAAGGATCGCAATTTTTGCACGGCTCCCTGGATCTCGCGCAACCGCTTTGATTTCAATGACTCCATCGTAAATTTCAGGCACTTCTTGAGCAAACAATTTCGCAAGAAAACCAGGATGGGTGCGCGATAAAAAGATTTGTGGACCACGGGGTTCTTGTCGTACAGCCACGACATAGACTTTAATGCGATCATTGACGCGATAATTTTCACGTGGAATAAGCTCGTCTCTTAGGATAACGCCTTCTGCACGTCCAATATCCAAAATAAGATTTTGCCCCTCAATGCGTTTGACCACGCCAGAAACGATCTGCCCAACACGATCTTTAAATTCTTCATATTGCATTTGTCGCTCAATCAGCAGCAGACTTTTTGTCAGAGCATTTTTTATCCCCTGTACGGTAACACGCGTCAGTTGCGGCAAAGGAAGCGATTCCATCATGATATCGCCTAGGGCAAACTGAGGCGCATCAGCATGATGCACTTCTCGATCAGGATTGACGACCTCTTCCACCACTCTGCGACAGCGAGAAACGTCCATATGTCCTAAAGCCCGATCAATGCGCACACGAATATCATTGGAAAGACCATACTTTTCCCCTACGACTTTCTGAAAGGCTTCTTCCAGGGCAACAAACACCACTTCACGATCAAAACATTTTTCACGTGCCAAACTCTCAACTTCTTTTAAGATCAGAACTCCCATAGAATCACCATGCTTATTGGAAGCCATAGCCGTTCCCCCATAACGGGGATAGTCATGATTTGATGGGGGCATCATTACTTTGTTTCTCCTTATAAATCTTGGATCTATGCTAACAAAAAAGGGGCCTGTAGGCCCCAACCATCTCTTAACAAAGCCTACTCAGAATATAGCCATTGCCAAGCTTAAGGTCAAGAGGGAAGACCTCTTGCTTGCTTTCCTCTTCTTTTTTTCTGGGAGAATCATAAAAAAATGTAGCCGAATTTAAAAAGGCTTGGCATACTAATATCTAATCAGACTTGTGCTTTAAAAAAAAGCGCGCCTTTTCAACCTGAGAGCGACCCATGAATTTTAAATTTTTTTCTTGTTCGTCTTGGCTTCCTCTCATCCCTCTTGTGCTGGCACCCGCGGCTTGGGCCAGCCAGTCTGCTCCTTCTGCCCTCATGACTTCGCCTGCTAAACATGCATTGTTGCTGGACCTTTCCACCGGGAGCGTCTTGTTTGAAAAAAATGCAACACAGCGCATGCATCCTTCTTCCATGACCAAAATTCTGACGCTTTATCTGTTGTTAGAGACGCTTGCGCAAAACAATATAAAGCTGACGGATTTGATTCAGGTTTCCACCCAGGCCAGCAAACAAACAGGCTCTAGGATGTTTCTTAAGCCACAAGAGAACGTTGCCGTAGAAGATATCCTTAAAGGCATCTCGGTGCTCTCTGGCAATGACGCTTGTTTTGCTCTGGCAGAGAGATTAGCGGGAAACGAAGCTTTATTTGCAGATATGATGAACGAAAAAGCCAAAGAACTGGGGGCAACCGATTCCCATTTTGTCAATGCATCAGGGCTTTCTCATCCCAACCACTGGAGCACTTGTTGGGACTTGGCTAGAATTGGACAGAAAACCATTGAAAATTTCCCAAAAGAATACGCAAAATATTATGCTATTCCTGAATTTTCTTTTAATGGCATTACCCAAAAAAATCGCAATGGACTCCTTAAGGATCGTTTTGCAGATGGCCTTAAAACCGGCAAAACCGATGCAGGAAAATGTGGCATTATTGCATCATCTATCCGTCATGGACGACGCCTTATGTTGGTTCTTAATGGGATAGAAACGGAATTGATCCGAGAAGAAGAAGCGAGAAGGCTCTTGAATTGGGGATTTCAATTTTTTCAACCTGTTGTCTTTTTTAAAAAAAATCAAAAGGTCGTAGACGTTCCCTTATGGAAAGGGGAAACCCTGGCTTTGATTGCACCTCAAACCATCGGCGTTTCTTTGCCTCGTCGTTTATTGCAACAGGTGAAGGTCACCATTAAATACCCGACGCCTTTAATGCGGCCCATCCTAAAAGGCCAAAAAGTAGGTATTTTATCCATTACCGTGCCCAATCAGGCGCCCATGGAATTTCCTTTAATTGCAGCAGAAGAAGCGCCTGAAACCGGCTTGTTTCATTTTATTTGGGGGAAAAAAGCAAAGAAATAAAGGTGGCACAAGCCTGTCATCCTGCTATACGGCTAGAACAATGCTGCTCTCAGCACGCCAGAACAAGAAAACTTGACTATCCCACGTGACAGGACGTTCAGCCAAGCGCACAAGATTCGGTTGTGTTGCCATGACCGTTTTCCCCGAAGCAAGTTGGATATAATAGACAGAAACATCCCCTAAATAAGCGATATCTTTGACAATACCTTGTGTCACATTATGCGCTGCGTTAAAGGGATGTTGCGACATAATAATCTTCTCGGGCCGCACAGCCACAGAAACCCTTGCCCCCATGGGAACAGAAGCCGAATACGTCACAGCAAGAGAGGTTTCCAAATCAGGACATTCTACAATCACCGTATCCTCTTCTTCAGAGGTTAAGATGCCCTCAAAAATATTCACCGATCCCAAAAAACGCGCTACAGACAGGGAATTGGGGTATTCGTAAATTTCACCAGGCGTTCCCACTTGCATGATCTTTCCTTGCTGCATAATGGCAAGACGTGTGGACATGGTCATGGCTTCTTCTTGGTCGTGGGTGACCATGACAAAGGTTGCACCTACTTTCTCTTGAATATTCACCAATTCAAATTGGGTTTTCTCCCGCAATCCTTTATCTAACGCCCCCAATGGCTCATCCAACAATAATACCTTTGGCTCACTGGCTAGGGCACGTGCTAAGGCCACACGCTGACGCTGCCCTCCAGACAGTTGATCAGGAAAGCGCTCTCCAAACGAAGATAAATGCACCAAATCCAACATTTCACGTACACGTTCCTTAACGGCACGTTTGGGTAAGTTCGCTTGTTTCAGCTCAAAAGCTATGTTCGCTTCCACAGACATATGGGGAAACAAAGCATAGGACTGAAACATCATATTCACAGGAAGACGATAAGATGGCGTTTCAGTGACATCGATATCATCGATATAAATTTTACCAGAAGAAGGACGTTCAAAGCCAGCAAGCATTCTCAGCAGCGTTGTTTTCCCACATCCAGAAGGCCCCAAAAGCGAAAAAAATTCTTGACGATAAATGGCCAAACTCAAATGATCAATGGCCTTAATGGCCCCGAAATATTTAGAGACTCCCTCAATGTAAATCATTGGCTTTTCCTGCGGATTGCGCCAAGCATCATTTGAAAGACGTTCAGACAGAGCCAATGGTTTGGACGGGGCGTTCATGTCACCTCATGTACAACTGTATTCCTATAGAATGACACGTTTTCCCATGATTCGGGATCCCTTTTCACAGAAACAGGACAATCAGAGGATCTTCTTTAAAACAGAGGAAAAACAAGCAGAAATTTTTCTTTTCACCTTTCAAGCATGAACCTATTGATAAAAACATCCTATTTTCAAAGGAATTCGTAGATTTGTTTTTCGTTTTTTCGTATGATGAAAGTTCAATATTATAAACAGAAAGATAAGAACCCATGAAAAAAATTAAAAATTTGTTTCTTTTAAGCTTGCTGTGTG